>DATLYB010000223.1:0-3160 GCA_035575215.1 Chitinophagales bacterium | reverse complement strand
CGATGCCGGAGAAAAAAATTCCGATGCCTGATAGCACCCATGCTGTCGAATGGTGAAAATATCTTGTCTTCGCTTTCGAATGCTATGCTTGCCACTCGGCTGACTTTAAAACCATGAACCCCGCACAGCCAGAACTCAGTGTGGGATATATGGGCGGGGGAAACAAACCGCTCGACATGGAAGGCAATGTAATGCTGACCTCCAATCTTACACCGGACAAGGAAACCGGCATCGGCAACTGGACGGAAGAACAGTTCGTAAAGGCGCTGAAATACGGCTTGAAAGATGGCGAACCGGCATTGCGCTACCCAATGATGCCGTTTTCCCAGCTTACCGATAACGAAGCAAAAGCAATCTTTGCTTACCTGAAAACAATACCTCCGATAAAAAACAAGGTGCCCCGGTCAATGCTGAATTAGTTTCCGGCTTTGAGTTTGTAAATTTTTACAACTGTATCCACATACTCTAAGATTGGAATCATTCTTACACCGCCACCTGATATTCCCTCAGCGCCTCGTTCAGCGATGTCTTCATGTCGGTTGATTTTTTGCGCCTGCCGATAATCAGCGCGCACGGCACATTGTATTTTCCGGCTGGAAATGCCTTCGTATAGCTTCCGGGTATCACCACCGCCCGCTCGGGAATTTCCATCCTGTATTCGCCCGGCTCTTTGCCGCTTACGTCAATGATTTTGGTGGAGGCAGTGAGCACCACATTGGCGCCCAGCACGGCTTCGCGCTTCACGCGCACGCCTTCCACCACGATGCAGCGCGAGCCGATGAAGCAGTTGTCTTCTATAATAACAGGCGCTGCCTGCGGAGGCTCCAGCACCCCGCCTATGCCCACGCCCCCGCTCAGGTGCACATTCCTGCCGATTTGCGCGCATGAGCCGACCGTAGCCCACGTGTCCACCATCGTATTTTGGTCAACATAAGCGCCAATGTTCACATACGAAGGCATCAGGATGACGCCCCGCGCCACAAATGAGCCGTAGCGTGCAACGGCATGAGGCACTACGCGCACGCCCAGCTCCCTGTAATTTCTTTTCAGCTTTATTTTATCATGAAATTCAAACGGACCGATTTCGGTCACCGTCATCTCCTGAATCGGAAAATACAGAATCACCGCTTTCTTTACCCATTCGTTCACCTTCCATCCGTCACCGTCAGGCTCGGCAGCACGCAGCTCGCCCCGGTCGAGCTTGTCCACTGCTTCACGAATGGCAGCCTGTACATCTTTGAACGCGAGTAATTTCCGGTCGTCCCAGGCGTTTTCAATCAGCGACTTAAGTTCCTTCATTTTTAACTTTGCCTGTAAAAATCACAAAATGAAATCAATTAATAAAGCCGGGCTGCTCACTTTGCTGATACTGGCAGTTGCGGCAGGAAGCTGCAGCAAGGGAAGAAAGCTGAAAGTGCAGACATGGTATGATGAAAATCAGACGGTACTGAAGGAAGAATATTTCGTGAAACAGAAAGAGCCCGAGATTCGCGATGGCGCCTACAAGGAATTTTACCGCTCGGGAAAAATTTCGGTGGAAAAGAACTACGTGAATGGCGAACTGGAAGGGAGATATGTGTATTATGACGAGGATGGCAATAAAAAGGAAGAAGCTGAATATAAGGCGGGAAAGCTGAACGGGAAGCGAACGCTCTACTTTCCCAGCGGACAAAAGGAAGTGGAAGAAACCTATGCTGCCGGGGAATTTGAAGGACCGTATGCCGAATATTTTGAAAGCGGAAAACCCAAGCAGCAAGGGCAGTATATCAAGGGCGCCATGGGCGGCTTATGGAAATTTTATTATGACAGCGGGGCGCTGAAAGAGGAGGTGGAGTTTAAGAATAATGCGGAGAACGGCTCGTTCAAAAGCTATTTCGAGAGCGGCAGGCTGGAATCAGAAGGGAGTTTCAAAGACGGTTTGCGAAACGGGGAGTGGAAGTATTATGATGAAAGCGGAAGGGTGCGGGTTGAAGGCTCCTATGTTAATGATTTGCAGAATTCCGTTGAAAGACGCTACAATGAGGAGGGCAAGCTCACGCAGGAAGTGATTTACAAAAACGGGATGCCGGATAAAATCACAAACTACTGAACAATCGGAGTACCTTTGAAAGTGCCGTCTGAGATTCCGAAGTCCTGAAGTTTTTCGGAAGTCTGCTGCCCCTTACCCTCCCTCCCCTGCAGTTGCACCGTGCATATATATTTTATTAGTATCTTGTGGAGATGGAGCCAGCCAAAACCACCTCTGCACTCACCATCCGGCTGCGGTTGCTGGAGCATGACGGCAGGGAGCGCATGTTTGCCGAATTTCCTTTTAATATAAAAGTGGCGGAAGCCATAAAATCCATTCCGGGGGCGCGGTGGAGCCAGACGAAGCGCATGTGGCACCTGAACCCCACCAATCAGGTTTATTTATTATTGAAAGAAAAGGTGAAAGGGCTGGCGGTGTTGGATAGCAGCGAACTGAAGAAGCAAACCGCAGCGCGGAAACAGATGCCCTCTTTTGAAAAGATGGCATCCGTTAAAGGCGGCATCAGCTACCGCGGCTTGTACCCCTCCACCATCGCCCAACTGGAAACCTTCAAAAAATACATGCAGCAGATGCGCTTCAGCCCCCGAACCACCGAAAACTACCTGAGCCATCTGAAGCAGTTTTTCAGCTTTTGCAATGAAACCGACCACACCACGCTGACCGAACGCGATGTGGAGCGGTTCAATCATGAAGTGGTCATTACAGGCGGGCTGTCGCCATCCTATCAGCGTTCGATGGTGAGCGCATTAAAACTGTTCTATTCGCACTTCAACGGACACCGCATGGACGTCAGCAAGCTGCAGCGACCCAGAAAAGAACACCGCCTGCCCGAAGTGCTCAGCAAAGAAGAAGTGCAGCGCATTATCAAAGCCACCAACAACCTGAAGCACAAAGCCCTGCTGAGTATCATTTACAGTTGCGGACTGCGCATAGGTGAGGCGCTGAACCTGAAGTTGAAAGATTTAGATAAAACCCGCAAACTCATTCGCATTGAGCAGGCAAAGGGGAAGAAAGACCGCTATGTGCCCTATTCAGATAAGCTGAAAGCCTTGTTGCGCGAATACTATGAAAACTGGGAGCCAAAGCCGAAGGAATATTTGTTTGAAGGGCAATATGGCGGGAAATATTCGA
>DATLYB010000222.1:0-8231 GCA_035575215.1 Chitinophagales bacterium | reverse complement strand
CCATCAGCGGCAGCTCCAACCTTGCCGTTGATGCCCACGCGGGATTGCTGTATCATGCCGCACCCTCCGAAGCATTTAACTTCTACATAGGCGGAGCCTGTTACCATCTATTACAGCCGGAAATTAGCTTCCTGTCAAATTCCGCTTACCGCTTAAGCCCCAGATATGTGGGGCATGCGGGCGCAATGATTCAGTTGAGCCGGCTGCTCAACCTGCTGCCCAGCGCGGTGGTTTATCACCAAGGCAGGGCGCGGCAAATCAATGCAGGCGCCTACCTGCAGTTTGTCCTCAATGATGATGATTACGAAGAGTTGACCGCCTTTTCGCTGGGCGCATGGACGCGCGTTGCCACACCTCTGCCTGATGCCGTCATCATCGGGGCGCGCATGGACTACTGGAACTTCGTATTAAGCCTCTCTTATGACGTGAATATTTCGCGCCTTACCTCAGCCAGCAAATCGCGCGGAGCGTATGAAGTTGCGCTTATCTATATTGGCACCTTTGTTACCCGCGGGCAACGCAGGCTGATGATGCCCTGCCCGCAGTTGTGAGGGGAAACTATAGTAGTTAGGCTTTGATATCAGAGCCTATGCGAAAAATCTTCAGCGTTCACCCTGGCAGCGTCTGTGGCGTTGTTCGGTGAGATGTAAAAGCGGCTGAACTCCGGATAAAGACTTGGGTAATGACTTTCGAAATTTCAGAAACTTCGGAAGTCTGCCGGTAGAGTCGTTACTTTTTCAGCAGTTTGAAGGCATGCATCCAATCATTGCGCAGGAATCCGGGAATGCACCATGCTATGGCAAGCGGCTCAATGGCTCTGGCGGCTTCGGCTTTGCCCATGTCTTCCGTTTCAAATCCGAACGTGTCGAGGATGGTTTTCACTTCGCTCTTTGCTGCCTCATCATTGCCGCAGATGAACATCGTGGGTTTCAGCCCTCCGAAATCGGGATTCACCATCAGCGCACTTCCGATGCAGCTGAAGGCTTTCACAAATCGGGCTTTCGGATGATTTTTCTGCAGCCGCTCCATCAATGATTCTTCGAGGGTAGTGAAATATTTCAGCACTCCGTTTTGGGGAGGGGTGTCAGCAATCGGATTGGTGGCGTCAATGACGACTTTGCCCTCAAGGTTCCTTCCGCCTGCTGATTTCAGCACACTGTCGGCTGCCGTTCCTTTTGCAGCGAGCACTACTATTTCACCGAACGCAGCCGTTTCCTCAAACGTACCCGTTTTGCCTTGGCTGTTTTTGTTTTTCCACTCATTAAGCTTGCGAGGCTCGCGGGTGCCAATCATCACCTCATAGCCGTGTTTCAGGAATCCGCTGCCAAGCGCCTGCCCGACAGCTCCTGAGCCGAGAATGCCGATTTTTTTTGCCATAAAGAGCGGATTTTAGAGAACTAAAAATTATATCCCTCAAAATCAGGAGTGAATTCAATGTCTTTGAACACCGGATTCACCTTCAGATTGTGGAACTCATATTTCTCAAACTGTCCGGCTTCGTCATACATGGTCTGTACGATAGGAAGATACGTTTGCTTGTCAATATACAGGATGGTTTTTTTAGCGTAGGAAGTCGGAATTTTTATTTTCATGCCGGGCTTCAGGCTTTCCCAGTCTTTCACAGCGGGATTTTTTTCCAATATCAGATAGCCGCAGATGAAATTGCGCTTCGCTATCTTGTCAGCATCATCGCCCGGCTGAACGGTATAATCAACATACGTGAACGTGGGGTCGTCAATGGTCACCTTGTAGCATTGCCGTCCCTCCCAGGTGACGTCTCCTTCGTACCGGAACAGCGTCTCAAACTGTCCGGGTTTTTCTGAGTCTGCACGCTTGATGGCGTTGCGGATGATGCCTGAAAGCAGTCCAAAGCCGGAGTCATACAGCGTGTGGTGCTGGTTTTCGCGCATCCGCTCGCCATAGGGGCTGAGCTTCACGTTCGGCAGCCAGTTGCCGGGATTCACCAGCGCCTTGTTTTCCCACTGCCCGCTTACCAGCAGCACTTCCACACCCTTGTTCGGGTCAGATTTCGTCAGAGCGTAAATTTTGAATGGAGCAACGCTCATCTTCACATCCATCTCGGTGTAAAAATTTTTATTCCCCTTCAGCCGCTCGTATGATTTAAAGGTGTAACTGAGGGTATAAGTCTTATCAATGGCTCTGAGCATGCCGGTGATGACATCACGGGACGAGAGTTTGGAGTTGAGGGTTAGGGGTTGAGAATTTGAGGATTGATTGACTCCCTTACTTGCAGGGAAGAACAATAGAATTGCAGAGAGAAGAATATATTGAAACAGCTTCATGAAATTATGAAGGATTCCCGCGATGTCTCAAAATTAAAAAAGGCTGACCATATTAAGACCAGCCTTTTTATTTTTGGGGAACAAAAAAATTATTCAAGCATCAGTTGCTTTGATACAAGGCTCTTGCCGTTTTGCTCAAGACCGACAAGATATAATCCCGATTGGAGATTTCCTCTGTCAAAGCTCACTTTGTTTTCACCGGCAATGCCTTGCACAGCTTTATGATATACTTTCTGTCCTACCGAATTGTAAATCACCACATGCACATCGGCAGGCTTGTCCAGCGAAAAAGTGATATCGCCATTGTTCCTCACTGGGTTGGGGTTGATGCTGATTCCAATCAAGCCGGGCAGTTCATCAATGCCGACTCCGCAGGCAATGGATGACTTGGTGTCGCCCACCCGGTTGGGGGTGGCGCCTGTGGTATCAATAGCATCGCAATTTGCGCCTGCATCGGCTTTCACCCTTACGTAATAGCTGAAATCAGGTCCTCCGAACTGCTGACTCAGCGCTCCGGCTTCACCGCTGACGGGATTCGGCAGGATGCTCACTTTTACGGTTACCCAGATTCCCAATTTATACTGCCCGACCGTATCATTGGTGGTGCCGGTCACGTTGATGCACCCGTTTTCGGCTGTGTTATACGTGAAGTCAGGGTCGTTCACGCAGTAAGACAAGCCGGTGGGCAGATGCTCGAGGCTGTCAATACGGAGCCATTCCACCGTGATGCCGCTGATGGTATCGAAATTCTGGAAATAAATTATTGTGTTGGTAGCCTGCCCCCGGATGATGCAGTCAAGCGAATCATCAACAGGCGACAAGCCGGGTGCCGGCAAGGGCTGCGGAATACATTGTGCACTTACATTGAAAGCAAATGCCGTCATCAATGTAAGCGAAAGAGTGATAATTGTTTTTTTCATAGGTGATAATTTTTGTTTTTAAAAAGTTAGCAGGGCAAATATCTAAAAAATCCGGTTACTTGTTATTTCATAATCAACATTTTTTCAACTGTTTGACTATTCCCTGACAATACCCGGCAGAAATAGGTTCCGGAATTCAAATGTGACAGGTGGAAGACGCTTGCCGTTTTATTTCCAGCTCCATTTTCTTTAAAGACAATTCTGCCCAGGAAGTCGGTGATGATGATTGAAAACCCATCTCCGTTTGTTTGAGCGAACTCCAATTCAAACAATCCGTTGTTCGGATTAGGATGAAGCAGCACGCTTAACTTCGGCAATTCATCCGCAGAGGTAATGCCTGAAACAAACGTTTCAGCCGAAATCGCTGAGCATCCCAGCACGTTGGAGTATTCCACACTGTAATGCCCGGTGTCAGTTACAGTTAACGAGTAGGCGGTGGCTCCGGCAATGGGTTCTCCGTTCCTGTACCATTGGATATTCGCCACGTGCGATGAATTGGTGGTGTAAAGAAGATTGGTGGCGGCATTGAAATACACCGATGGTACAGGCGGATAGTTGAATACCCTGATTTGGCGCGTTTGGGAAACAACCGAGCATCCTGATGAACTGGTCACTTCAGCCCAATACACGCCCGCAGTTTTCACATTCAGGAACGTGTCGGCAGCCGTTGGAATAAAGACGGAATCCTTAAACCAGGTGAACCGGAAGATGCCGCTGCCGGAAAGCGCCAGGATGGTGGAATCGCCTCCGCAAATGCTGTCGCCCGGAGTGGCAGTTAATGTTACCGATGGTTTTTCGCCTATTTCAATATTCAGTGTTTCAGTAATCACGCTGCCCACCGTGTCGTCAATGAGGATGTCACCGTTGGTGACGGTGCCATTGCGGTCAGTCCATAAAAATGTTCCTGCGGCAACATTGATGATGGCTGAGCCGAGCGAATCATCCTGACTGCCCAGCGGAGGTCCGTTGTCTTTATCATAGATGCGCAGTTCAAACTGCGAAGTGCCGATGGGAATGTGAATCGAAAGGTTCGACCATGTTGCCGGTGTGCTTGCATTGGATATTTCCGAACTGGTGTACCCTAACACGGGAATGGTGAAAAACAAGTCAGGTGAATTAAGAAATGAGGTGAGTTCTTCGATGTCGCCCGTCCAGTTGCTGTTCACCTGGATTACCCTCACGCGTCTGATGACATATTCGCGCAGGGTGGTGGTAAGCGTGACAGGATATTGCCCCGGAGCGGAATACGTCTGGCTTCCCGGCATGATGCCGGTGCCGGTGTTGCCGTTGCCAAAATCCCATTCGTAGGTGACGGGATTTGCCGCACTGGTAATTTTTCCTTCGAACGTCAGGGTGAGCGGGTCGCAACTGCTTTTGATGTTCGGGGCAATGGAAAAGCTGGTAACACCTCCCGATGTATCCGGCAGAATAATCACCACCGCATTATTATAGGTTTGTGATCGATTTTTCACCTGTCCTACTACAGGCGCGGTGACATCAGCCAGAAGATATACGATGAGCGAAAAGGTATCAGCCTGGATGGGCGTGCCGCACACCCTGACGCAGCCGATAGAATCGCCTGTTTGCGGATAGTATTCGTTGGAGGGAGCGTGATTCGTTTCCCAATTAAGACCGAGCGGCAGGCCCACAACACCTGTAATTTGTATCCTGTCAAGCTGAACATACCCTCCGCCCGGCAGCAGGGTGGTGTAAACCTGAGTGGGCATGTAAAATGAGATTTGCTCATCCATCGGATGGTTCGCCATTCCGATGAGAATCGTATCGCACAAGCCGCCATCAGGATTTTGAGCCGCACAATTGGAAGGGGTGCATCCGGGACACTGAGCACCTGCGGCAATTGCCGCTGCCACGCCCAAAACAAGGCAGACAATATGTTTCATGAATAGAAGAAACCGTAAAGATATGCTTTAATTGCATGTTGTGTGCCGAGTGCAGGGGATGCCTGCCCCATGCTTTGTAAACTCGGATGACGTTCCGGAAATTTTTGCCGTGCCTCCGCGAATCCAATTGATGAAGGAGGTTGGTTTCAAGCCTCAGCAAATCGGACATTTGGGTACTATCACCTTTGATTTATTTCTTTTTGACCATTTTTGAATTTACATCGTGAAGCATCTTAAGTATCTGAATAAATACTTCTGGAAGTACCGCTGGCGGTTTATCCTCGGAGTGCTGTTTGTAGCGGTGTCGAACTATTTCGGAATCCTGTCGCCCCAAGTCATCCGTTATTCGTTCGATTTGGTGAAGGAGAATCTTTCCTATTACAATATGTTCAGCGGCTTTTCATTGCAGGACAGCTTCTATTCGCTGTTCAGTTCGGCACTGCTTTTTTTCGGAATCACCGTTCTGCTGCTTGCGGTGCTTAAGGGCGTGTTCATGTTTTTCATGCGGCAGACGCTGATTGTCATGTCACGCCTCATTGAATACGACCTGAAAAACGAGATGTACCAGCATTACCAGCAGCTGAGCCTTGCCTTTTACAAGCGCAATAACACGGGCGACCTCATGTCACGCATCACTGAAGACGTGTCACGGGTGCGCATGTATGTGGGACCTGCCGTGATGTATGCCGTGAACCTGCTGGTGCTGGTGGTGATGTGCATTTACGCCATGTTGTCGGTGAATGTAGAGCTGACACTGTATGTGCTGATTCCGCTGCCTGCGCTGGCTATTTCAATCTATTACGTCAACAGCGTGATTGAGCACCGCAGCGAGACAATTCAGAAAAAATTGTCGGAGCTGACCACCAGCGCGCAGGAGTTTTATTCAGGCATCCGGGTGATTAAGACATACGTGCAGGAAAGCCAGATACTGAAATTTTTTGAGCATGAAAGCGAAAATTACCGTGAGGAAGCCTTGAAGCTGGCACGGGTGGAAGCCTTCTTTTTTCCGCTGATGCTGCTGCTCATCGGCTTGAGCACCATCCTAACGATTTGGATTGGCGGCATCGGTGTGATGAAGGGACAAATCACGCCCGGCAACATTGCCGAGTTTGTGATTTATGTGAACATGCTGACGTGGCCGGTCACCGCCATCGGATGGGTGGCTTCCATGACGCAGCGCGCAGCCGGCTCGCAAAAAAGAATCAATGAGTTTCTGAGCGTAAAGCCCGAAATCATTTCAGATAATGAAAACGGCATCCGGCTGACGGGCTTGATTGAATTTAAAAACGTGAGTTTCACTTACCCCGACACAGGCATTCAGGCTCTGAAGGATGTTTCGTTCAAAGTGAAGCCGGGGCAGAAACTGGCGATTATCGGCAAAACCGGCTCGGGTAAAACCACCATTGCCGACCTGCTCGTGCGCATGTATGACGCAACGGAAGGTGAGATACTGCTGGACGGCATGCCCATCGGCAAGCTGAATATCTCCCTGCTGCGGAAACAAATCGGCTACGTGCCGCAAGATGTTTTTCTTTTTTCTGACACGGTGGAAAATAATGTGGGCTTCGGCAGTGACCGCTTCAGCCGCGATGAGGTGATTGAAGCCGCAAAAAACGCCTCCGTTCATCATGACATAGCGGCACTGCAAAAGCAATATGATACAATCGTGGGTGAAAGAGGGGTTACGCTGTCGGGCGGGCAAAAGCAGCGCATCTCCCTGGCGCGAGCCTTTTTGAAAAATCCGCAAATAATGATTCTGGATGACTGCCTCTCAGCCGTTGATGCAAAGACAGAACAAGCCATTCTGTCTGCGCTGGGCAAACTTCTGCAAAACAAGACTTCCATTATCATCACCCACCGCATCTTCACGCTGCTCAATTTCGACCATATCATCGTGCTGGATAACGGGCACATCATGGAGGAGGGAACGCATGATGAACTGCTTGCCAGACGGGGATTGTACTATAATTTATATGAGGCGCAGAAACTGGAGGAGAAGGAAGAATGGGAATACCAATCCAATGAAAAATGAGGAAAAAATTTCAACATGGCAGAAAAAACTTGCCTGTCATAAAAATGTTTTTCAGCTTAACTTCGTTACTTTTTATTACTAATACAGGAATTCCCGCAAAAAAACAAATGAGATGGTAGAAACCCTCCTTAAATACGTTTCTGTGTACTTAGGCAGCATGGTAAAATTCATCGCAGGTCCTATTTTCGGTACGGCTCATCAGCTTTCGGTAGTGGAAACAGCCGTGTTCAGCATTCTCGGAATGATGACCACCGTTTTTATCATCATGCTCATTGGCGGAAAAAGCCGTGAGTGGCTTATCCGCAAGCTTGGACTCGAAAGGAAATTTTCAACCGGAAGCTACCGCTTCAGGAAAATGTGGGAAGAGTATGGTGTTCCGGGGATTGCTTTTCTTACACCTCTTTTGTTTACCCCTATCGGAGGGGCCATTCTTGCCGTGATGTTAGGCGGCTCGCGCAGAAAAATCGTGAAGTATATGTTCGTCAGCGCCATCTTCTGGGGGTTCACAATCTCCTTTCTTTTTGACCGGCTGGGCACCGCAGTGTTTGGCTTCTGAATCAGCATGAAATCTTGATTAGACCAACTTCTCAATACTCTTGTAAGAGGTCACTATTCCTTTGATGAGCGAAGAGCTGAATCCCTGATGCTCCATTTCGTTGATGCCTGCAATGGTGCAGCCTTGCGGGGTGGTGACACGGTCAATCTCCTTTTCAGGATGCTCCCCGCGAACCAGCAGAAGCGAGGCGGCTCCCTTTACCGTTTGGGCAGCGATGAGCTGGGCGGTCTGGGCATCAAAACCAATTTCAATCCCGCCCTGGGAAGCCGCGCGGATATACCGGAGCGAATAGGCGATTCCGCAGGCGGCAAGCACCGTGGCGGCTGCCATCAGCTCATCTTCAATTAACACCACCTTCCCTAGTTTTTCAAACAGCGACATTACCTCTTCTTTCTGTTTCTGCGTTCCGTTTTTAGTGGAGATGCACGTCATGGACTCGCGAATGGCGATTGCGGTGTTGGGCATGGCTCGAAACAGCGGCACTTTTGTTCCCACCGTGTCGGCTATTTCTTTGATTGA
>DATLYB010000221.1:0-6105 GCA_035575215.1 Chitinophagales bacterium | reverse complement strand
TGAAATTTCCCTTGTCAATTTCCTTCACGATGTCTTTGTTGGTGGCGGCAATCACGCGCACATCAATCGGTATTTCCTTTTCACCGCCCACGCGGGTGATTTTATTTTCCTGCAGGGCGCGCAGCACCTTTGCCTGTGCCGACAGGCTCATGTCACCAATTTCATCCATGAACAGCGTGCCCCCGTTTGCCTGCTCGAACTTGCCGATGCGCTGCTTGATGGCTGAGGTAAACGCCCCCTTCTCATGCCCGAACAGCTCGCTTTCAATCAGCTCAGCCGGAATGGCTGCGCAGTTCACCTCCACCAGCGGTCCTTTCGCCCGCTGGCTTTTCTCATGAATCCAGCGCGCCACCAGCTCTTTGCCCGTGCCGTTCTCGCCCGTAATCAGCACGCGCGCATCCGTGGGTGCCACACGCTCGATGGTATCCTTTATCTTTTTGATGCTGGGCGAGTCTCCGATGATTTCCCGCGTCTTGGTCACCTTGCGCTTCAGCACCTTGGTCTCTGTCACCAGGCTTGATTTGTCCATTGCGTTGCGAATCGTAATCAGCAGGCGGTTGAGGTCGGGCGGCTTGGAGATAAAATCAAAGGCGCCTTTCTTTACGGCTTCCACCGCGCTTTCCACCGTGCCGTGCCCTGAAATCATAATCACGGGCGTATCGGGTACAATCTTTTGCGCTTCCTCCAGCACTTCAATGCCGTCCATCTTCGGCATCTTGATGTCGAGCAGCACGATGTCATAATGCTCATCGCGCAGCTTGTTCAGTCCATCCATCCCGTTTTCGGCTTCCTCCACCGTGTAACTTTCGTATTCGAGAATCTCGCGCATGGTTTTGCGAATGGCTTTCTCATCGTCAATAATCAGGATTTTCGGCATGATTCGTTTGTTGGTTTATGATTCACAATTACTTATCTGAACGGAAAATTAACGCGCTAAGACGAAACATTTCGAAAAAAAAGAAGCCGGGAAGTTTCGGGAAGGCTGAATGCTGGCAGTAAGCAGAAGAATGCAACCTAATCGTTTACCTTGCTGATAACTGTGTTGTAAATCTTGCCGGGTTCCGATGATATCCGAAGGAAATAGTGCCCTGCCGGAAGCGGTGATATGTCAAGGTTCTTTACAGCTCTTCCGTCCAATACACTCGTTGCGACTTGTTTTCCGGCATTATCAAAAATTGAAGCGGTTGCCGATTGCAAAGGTTCTTCAATTACGAGAGTTAAAAGGTTCTTTGATGGATTGGGATAAACCGCCACACGCAGTTCAGACGCTGGTTCACGCGTGCCACCCGTTGCCTGGGAATCGCATTCTGTGTAAGTGGACATGAAATCAGCCACGTATTGCAGCATTGACTGACGCTTAGCGGCATTAGATTCCCACGGGACGTGTCCATCGCCCGGATAGGTGTGCAGGATATTATCTGTGCCAACCTGGTCGCACCAGGTTTTCATTGCACCGCTGCCACAGAGGTCAATCAAATCGAATAGCGCATTGTCGGGATACAGCACGTCATTGCAATCGTACGGCACCGTTTGGTCGTTATCCCCGTGGCAGCTCACCATCGGCACGTCATCAGGCTGTATCCAATACACCTTGTTGATGCCGCCCGCCAAATTGATGACACCGCTCACCTCTGATGAATATCCGGGATTGCCGCTGTTGCCGTCAATGCCACCCATTGCTGCCACCAGCGGCTTGATGTAGGATGGCAGCTCGGTGGTGTCGTCAACATAAGCCACATGCAGGGCAGTGACGGCACCAGCTGAATTGCCGCCCACAAAAATTTGTTCCGTATCAATGCGGAAGGCATTGTCAGTGGCTGCATCCTTCCGGAAGAAGCGGACTGCTGCCTTCATGTCGCTCACGGCACGCAGCGCAATCCTGAGCGCATTGATGGAATCGAACAACTCGACCTGCGAGTTGGCGAGGCGGTAGTTGATTGAAGCGGTGACATAGCCGCGCTTAGCTAACATTTCACAAATATCAGCGCAGGTGGTTTCCTCTTTGCTGCCGGCAATGAAAGTGCCGCCATGCGCCATAATCACTGCCGGACGCTTTGGAAATGTGTCGCCATTGGGCTGATAAATATCCATCTTCAGAAAATCAGAGGGTTCATCAGGGTCGTTGTAAACATCGGAGTATTCCACAGTGGTTTTCGTGAAGGATGTAAAAATTTCATTTTGATACCTTCCGTTGCACGTCTGGGCAATCATCTTAAGTGGCAACGAAATGCAACATGCAATGAAAATCGAGGCATATTTCATAAAAAAATGTTTTTTAAAGTTTTTTTATCCTCCTTCCCCTTTGAAATGGTCTTCTTTCCTTTTAAAAAGGATGTTAAAGGTAGTGAGGCTGCCATAGATGCGTGTGATGTACTGCTGCAGATTTACCTTGTCCTCATCGGTAAGCTTGGGATGGGCATTTATCTGCTGTTCAAGCACGCGGAGGCGGTCGCGCACCATCACGATTTTGTGGAAGAACACTTCCAGGGGCACTTCTTTCGATTGCAGTTTGGCATCTGCCGGGGCAAGAATCATTTTGCCTCCTATCCAGCGGTCGCCCAGCGGGGTGATTTCATCATAATCAATAAACCGCTTCAGCACATTTTCGAGAGCTGTTTCTACAGCTTCAAGGCTCAGTGAAGCGCTGGCAGCAGGTGCTGCTTCCACCACTTCCAATCCTGCATAACTCCTCGAAATCTCCTTGTCACCATGATTGCGGAAAAATATCGTGTACGATTCCAAATCCATCCCGCTGATGATGCCCTCTCCAAAGGCTTCATGTCTGACGCGCGAACCGATTCCAAGATTGCCCGTTTTCATGCTGTTTTTTGAATTTTTAAATGGAACGGTGAAATTAGTTAACCGGGCGATTTTAAAAAAAAGCGTCACTTCTTTTTGCCGCCTTCCGCTATCTGTTTCAGCAGCTCATTCACCCGCAAGGCATTCTCCAGCGATTCATCGAGGTAAAACAGCAGTTCCGGAATCCTGCGAAGATGATGGCGCATTTTGTTTCCCAGGTGCTTTCTGATTTCATGCCCTTGCGCCTTGATTTCATCAAGGCTTTTCTCCTTGTCCGTCACATTCCAAATGCTCAGATAAACCTTAGCCGTCAGCAAATCAGCTGTCACGGCTACCTCGGTGATGGTTACAAATGCCTTCCCGTAATAATATGCTCCATACTTCTGGAAAATTTCGCTGAGCGCTTCCTGCAACAGGCTATTTATCTTTTGTTGTCTGCGTAACGACATGGGAAAATTTTTATACGGGCGTTCTGAAAACAAAGATAAAAAATGACTACATACCACCATGCTCATTGATTTTCTGGAGTTTTTCTCATTCCGGAAATAGTTAGAGCTGGCATTGGACATAGGTTAAACCTCGTCTTCGGATAAAAACGCCTTGCAGTACAGCAACACACCGGGTTGTGAATCCAACTTGGCAGCCGTTACCCGGCAGGTCCTGTGTAATGTCTTTCGGTAGTTTTGCATCCTATCCAAACTTCAGTTTTCGCCAAAAGGCGGAGGACTTACACCCCTCTTCCGGAGGTGATATTAAACCGGAAATTTTTCAAGAAAGAAAAAACCGTTTGATTGCCTTACCGCGTTGACAACATTCCTTTCCGGCTGAAACCGTTTTTTCTTCTCTACGCTTTTGCCGGAGCTGCATTTCTTTTTTCCGTTCAGTTGCTTTTATTTCTCACCTGCAAAATTGTGAAGGAAGGCGAGGAGCATTCCCCACCGCACAGAAATCACATCTACGCTGCATGGCATGAAAACCTGCTTCCCTATTTTGTTGTGTACATCCGCTATCGCGAGCCATACGCGTGGATTAACCATCCGCTGTGGTTCATGAAGCCGGTGCACATCGTGCTGCGCTGGATGGGAATGAAAAAATTGTTTCTCGGCTCCAGCGGGCATGGGGGGAGGGAGGCGATGGCGAAAGTGGTGGAGCATCTCAAACTCGGCTACAGCACGTTCCTGAATCCTGACGGTCCAGCCGGACCTTACAAGGTGCTGAAGCCGGGCGTGCTTGAAATGAGCAGGCAATCCGGCATTCCGGTGGTGCCTATCCGGTTTGAGCTGTCAAATTATTTCCGCCTCAAAGGATGGGATAAAAAGAAAGTGCCGCTGCCGTTTTCGAAGATTAAGGTGATTTATGAGAAGGCGGTTCTGGTGAGTGATTTGAATTTTGAGGACGCCCGAAAAGAAATTGAGAAGGCACTTGGATGAACCCGTCACCAGAATCAAGGTCGACTCGGGTTCCCTCATTAAAATTTCCATCTCGATTTATGCACGATTTGAAAATTGAGGCAACTCATTATGAAAATATAAACCCTATCTTTTCGGAAATGAAATCAACAACCAGCACGGTTCCCCTTGCCGAACGCATGCGCCCTTCCACGCTGGATGACTTTGTGGGGCAGGAACATCTTGTCGGTGAAGGAAAAATTCTGCGAACAGTCATCCGTTCAGGCATTATTCCGTCCATGATTTTCTGGGGTCCTCCCGGTGTCGGCAAGACAACACTCGCCCGCATTATTGCGAAGGAAACGAAAAAAACATTTGTGACTCTCAGCGCCATCAGCTCCGGAGTGAAAGAGGTACGCGAAGTGATTGATTTGGGAAAAAAGCAGGGAAATCTGTTATTGTTTATTGATGAGATTCATCGTTTCAACAAAGCGCAGCAGGACAGCCTGCTGGGAGCTGTGGAGAAAGGATGGGTCACCTTAATTGGGGCAACTACTGAAAATCCATCATTCGAAGTGATTTCAGCCCTGCTTTCCCGGTGCCAGGTGTACATCCTCAAAGAATTGAGCCGCGATGATTTGCTGAAACTGCTTGCACGTGCTTTAAAAGCAGATGAAATTTTAATGAAACGGGAAATTGAGGTGCTGGAAACGGAAGCTTTGCTGCGGCTATCTGGCGGTGATGCCAGAAAGATGATGAACCTGCTTGAAATCACAGTCAACGCAACTCCCGAAGGGAAAGTGGTCATCACCGATGATGCAGTGATAAAAAACGCGCAAAAGAAAATGGCGCTCTATGACAAAAGCGGGGAACAGCATTATGACATCATTTCTGCATTCATCAAATCCATACGTGGCAGCGACCCGAACGCGGCAGTGTATTGGCTGGCACGCATGATTGAGGGCGGTGAAGACCCTCTGTTCATTGCCAGGCGTATGCTGATACTTGCTTCCGAAGACATCGGCAATGCCAACCCCAATGCGCTGGTGATTGCCAATAGTTGTTTTCAGGCTGTGAACGTGATTGGCTACCCCGAATGCTCGCTGATACTTTCGCAAACTGCCATCTATCTTGCCACATCTCCTAAGAGCAATTCATCAACCATGGCTATTGGCAAAGCAACTGAATTAGTAAAAATGACGGGCGACCTTCCAGTCCCGCTTCATATCCGCAACGCCCCCACCGGATTGATGCGGCAGTTGGGCTATGGAAAAGGATACAAGTATGCTCATGAATTCGAAGGCAATTTCACGCAGGAGGAATTCTTGCCGGAAAAAATCCGGAATACCATTCTCTATCAGCCGGGCGATAATCCGAAAGAAAAGGAGATTCTAAAAAAACTACAAGAGTGGTGGATAGGAAAATATGGATATGAGTGAAATTAATGACTGCTGCCTGCCAGTTGCTTTTTTAAGTAAGGTAATCTCAGCGCAAAAATCTCACCCCCTTTGATATTACCCTCGCCTCCACCGGTCCATATCCCGCGAACTCCCCGTCCATGTCAATCGTGCATTCCTCCAGCGGCTCGATGCGGCAGTAGGAAGTCTGTAAATACTTCACCTCCGGGTGATTGATGATTTCCCCGCGCCTCACTTCACCCTGGTGTTTCAGGTAATCCAGCAGGCTCACGTTGGCGAGCAATACCACCTGCAATTTGCCATCCTGGACTTCCGCCTGCGGTGCGATGCACAGCCCGCTGCCGAAGTATTTTCCGTTTGCCATCACCACGAGCAGCACTTTGCCTTCCCATGAAAAATTTTCTGCACTGATTCTGACGCTCCGGTGCCGGTAGTCCAGGAAGGTGAGAATAATGGCTTTCATGTAGCTGAGCTTTGAGCCGAGCAGCTTGCTGCTGCGG
>DATLYB010000220.1:0-11495 GCA_035575215.1 Chitinophagales bacterium | reverse complement strand
CAACCGCAGCGAGCCGGTTTCCGAATTGGTCAACTCATTCTATTCGCTTTTCATCGGCAGGAATTATATGAAAGTTTTTGAAGAAAGCTATGCCACGCTGAGGCACCGTGTTGAAATCGTCAACGGGTTGCTGCTGTGGGTGCAGGCAGGCTATGCGCTGCGCCATCCGCTTGAAAACACCTCGAGCGTTTCAGTGAAAGACGGGAATAACCTGCGCTTCACCGGCAACATCACGTTCAGCGAACATGAAGCCTTCCTGCTGACGTTCACACTGCAATACCGGCCGGGGCAAAAGTTCATCTCGCGCCCGCATGAAAAAATTCTGCTTGGAACGAAGTGGCCTGCCTTCTCGCTCACGTGGCGCAAATCCGTCCCTGATGTTTTCGGCAGCGACCTCAACTATGATTTCCTTGAATTCAAGGTAACGGATGCCGTGGCGCTTGGCATGTTCGGCAACATGCACTACATGGCGAAGCTCGGCACCTTTATAAATGACGCTCATGTTGAGCTGATGGACTACAAGCATTTCAACGGCAACCGAACCGTATTCGGTCAGCACTACCATGATGGGTTTCAACTGCTGGATTATTATTCGGCAACCACCACGCATGAGTTTATCGAGGTGCATTTCCAGCACAGCTTCGATGGTTTTTTCTTCAATAAAATTCCGGGCATCCGCAGGCTGAAATTTCAGGAAACGTTCGGAGTGAATTTCCTTTACTCGAAAGATTTCAGCGACTATACGGAGCTGTTGGTCGGAATTGAAAACATTCTGCGCGTGCTGCGGGTTGATTTTGTCTTCAGCCTGAGCCGGCATCATCCCAACGAGTTTGGCGTGAGGGCGGGCATTGATTTGAGGGGATTTTAGTTTTCCGAAATGCCGATGGTCACATGCTCCTTAAATATCCCCAGGCGTGAAGGCGGTCGGAGTCTTCAATCCATCGTTCCCCGATGTCATCGCGGTAATACATGCTTGGAATCATGATATTTGCCACGCGGCTGTAAGCCTGGGCTTTTGCCTGTTTCATGGTGAGTCCCGTTCCGCACACAATCAGCACCACGCCCGAACTGCCGGCAACCACCCACTCTCCGTTCACCAGCTTCACGTCTTCAATGTGGATGCCTTCGAGGTTTTGCTTTTTGAACATGATGACGGCTTCCTTTGTGTAGGTATTGTGAGTGGCTTCGTCATTAAACGGGAAAGGCGGCATCACGATGCGCACGCCAAGCTGGAATCCCCTTTTTGTCTTGAACTCCGCGAGGGTCCCTGCTGCCATTTCATACAGGAACTCGCTCATCGGCATGTTGATGCCCTCCTGCTGGATGCTGATGGTAGGGTAGCCAAAGCGGGCGGTAAACTCAAGCGGATAAATTCCCTGAGCGTTCACGATGCAGTTGATGTCAATGTAGCCGACATATTTTTCTTCAGCGAGCCGGGCTTCCATCTTGGCGAGGGTGGCGGCAAATATTTTGTTCGGCTCGCTCCAATACATGGTGGTGCCCATCTCGCCCGTTGAGGGACCGATGTTTCCGGGAAAAAGTTTTTTATGCTCGAAGTTCACGTTGATGGGCGTCATGAATTGCTTGCTGTTAAAGAAGGCGCCCACTGCCACTTCCACGCCCGTCATTCTGCGCTGCAACTGGAATACCTTCACCTTGTCAGACCATGTTTTCTTGTACGCTTCCAGCACTTGTATCACGTCCTTGCCGTCTTCCTCCTCGCCCACAAACAGCAGGCGCTTGTAGTTCTGCGCCTCCCCGCTGGGCTTTATCACATAACGGTTGGGATTTTTTTCAACATATTTTATGGCGTCATCAAAGGAGGTGAACTCTTCAAACGGAATGATTCCTACGCCATATTTCTTCAGCTCTTCCTGACCAAAGGTGCGGTCGTCTTCAAGTTTGTCAGTGTAGGGCGTGCCTCCCACAACGAGTTTTCCTTTTTTACGCATCTCATCAGCCCAGGTGCCCATTCCGAGCACGTCATCAAAAATGATGATGTCAGCCCAGTCAATTTCTTTCTCCCATTTGTCCACTTTGGGCACAAAGCCATCGGCAACGTCTTTGCTTTCTTTGTCACGAATCCAGTATTTGACATCATGCCCCTCTTTCACCACTTCCCAGGCAATGTCGCTAATCAGGGCATCATAGGAAACGAAAAGGAATTTCTTTTTCTCCATGAGTTGCAAAATAACAAAACCAGATGGTTCCGGTCCGTAATTATGTAATCAGGGTTGCGCCATAACTATATTGCCTGAGAGGAGCCCACTTCATAACCTTCGTTTTTTAAAATCCTTCGCTTCAAAATTTTGTCCTATTTTGACGGATTCTTTTGACTGAGCCAGCCTGGTAAACTCATTCACTTCAGCAAGCCATTTCAGCTTGTCTTCTGCCGTGAGCTTGCTGTATTCCAGCAACTTCTCATCTTCCAAATAATAGGAGAAACCTTTTTCAACGATTCTGTCCATTTATTATAAGCTTGCTGATTCTGATTAAATGCTCACCCATTCTTTCAATAGCTTTTCGTTCGACAGGTCATCAGGCTTTACTCCGGGTAAGCGGGGATGGTATCCGAGGGCATGCATCACCTTTTCAACTTTTTTTACATTATCCTCAGAGAATGAAATTATAACGTCAAGGTCGTTAGTGATACGGGGAACGCCATGCAGATTAACCGCCATTCCGCCTGCAAGCAGGTATTCAATTTTTTCTTTGTAAAATGAGCCCAGATATCAAAATAGTAGTCCAATTCTGAATTATTTGCCGATAACGATTAAAATTATTCCAACTTCCACAAATGCAACTGTATTTGCAAATAACGATAAAGGGGAAGCAGGAAATTGAGAACCAAAGTTTTGAACGGTAAGCAGGCTCCGATATCAGAGGCGGGGCAACATCACACTTTTCTCACTTTCTTCTCTGGTGCGAATAGCCCGGCAATCGTTTCAACATCATGTTTGGCGTCAAACTTCCCGATGTCCGCTACGAACGAAGGCTGCAGGTAAACAGGGGGATGCTCGTTCTTAAACCGCTGGATGCCTCCGCCTGTAATGTTGAGCATAATGATGGAATTTCTGGATACCGTTCCTTCCTCCGCACACTTTATCAGAGAGGCGGTTGCCACTGCGGCAGCCGGCTCGATGTCAATGCCCTCTTTTTGCAGGAAAATTTTTGCGGCATACTTTGCTTCCTCATTCGTTACCGAATGCATATCGCCACTGGAATCAACAAGGGCGTCATACAGTCCGCCCTGCACGCTGTAGGGAGGTCTGCGGTTGGCAAGCACATCGGCATAAATCTGCGAGAGCTTCTTCTTTGATTCCGACTCGTCCATGGGCAGCAACTGACGGGAGCCTTCCTTCCAGGCATCATACATCGGGGTGAACGGCTCATTCTGCGAAACTTGCAGGCTCATTTTTTTTCTTCCGTATTCACCGCTTTCGATAAAGCGGAGGTTGGCTTCCCATGCTGCTATGGCTCCTGTGCCGCTGCCTACCGCCTGAAAATAGTAATCAGGAATTTCACCGATAGTCGTTACTGCCGACAGTACAGTGGTACCCATGCCATCTCTGCGGGCTACATTCCTGGCGCCCCCTTCGGCAACAAAACCGGGCAGTTTGCAAACTTCATCGGCAATACGGATGGCATCATAGTAATCACTGTTGCCGCCCACCGTCACCAGCTTCACGCAGGGATTCAACTCTTCCCTGAACCACAGCTTTGCCCTTCTGGAATCAGGCACCACCAGCAGCAGCCTGATATGGTTTTCAGAGCAGACACGTGCAAATGCGCGCGCGGTGTTGCCTGCAGAAGCCACTACCAGCACATTGTCAAAACCTTCCGGAAGGCGCCCGCACACGGCAAATGCTTCACATTCCTTGAATGTGCCGCTAAGCATGTAAGCATCCCGCTGGGGCCAGTATCCGCTGAAGGTGATGTAGAGATGTTTGAGCTTCAGAAATTTCGCCAGCCCTTCGCTTTTGTAAGTGACCGGTGCGCTTGAACCTGAAAGAAAATGATTGACGGGAAGCCAGCAGGCATATTTGTAAATTCCGAAGCGGTCATCACCCACCCTCAGATGCCTTTCTGCATATTCTGCCCTGAACAACGCACCGGGATAGTCCTGGTCGTAAAGGATAAATCCGTCATCGCTTATTATTTTATTTGTACCCGGAAGGCGGAGACAATAGTCTGTCTTAAAGCTTTCGGCAAATGCTTGCAGGCGTACAGGATTTTTCATGCTGACAATAATATTCTCTTCTATTGGAAATCTTTTTGACGTTTATCAATAACTCACGCATTTAGTTACTTTTGTGCAAAAAAATTTGAAGGGCGGTGGGTTACCATCATCATGTTTTAGCTGGAAAGCATTCAGGCATTCAGAAAAGTGCAACCGGCAGCCGCCAACGTTTAATCATTTTTTATGACCAATTCCATCGTTATCATTGATGGCTGCCGCACGCCCTTCCTGCGGGCAGGCACCGATTACAAAGACCTGATGTCATACCAATTGGGGCAGTTTGCCATTCGCGGTCTGCTGAATAAAACAGGCATTGACGCGGAGCAGGTTGACAGCGTGATTTACGGCACCACGATTTCACAGGTGAAGACGGGCAATGTGGCGCGCGAAGCTGCGATAACTGCGGGCATCCTGCCGAAAACTCCTTGCCATACTGTTACGCAGGCATGCATCTCAGCCAACCGCGCCATTGCCAGCGGCATCGAGCAAATCAAAACAGGACAGGCGGAAGTGGTTATCGCAGGCGGAGTGGACTGTGTTTCCGACACTCCGATTCAATTCAACAAGCCGATGCGCAAGAAGCTGATGGGCGCCCAGAAGCTGAAAGGATGGGGAGACACCTTGAAGTTTTTGTTCTCGCTTCGGCTGAAAGATTTCTTCCCCGAAGCCCCCGCCATTGCCGAATACATCACCAACCGCACGATGGGCTATGACTGCGAACTCCTCGTTTCGAAATTCAAGGTGACGCGCGAAGAACAGGATGAGTTTGCCGTGCGCTCGCATCAGCTTGCGGCAAAAGCCCACGAGCAGGGACTTATGAAGGATGAAATCGTTCCGGTGGAATTGCCGCCCGATTTCAAACCGATTACGTATGACAATGGCGTGCGTGGCGACACGACTCTGGATAAAGTGAAGACCCTGCGCCCCGCTTTCATCAAAGATTACGGCACCATCACGGCTGCCAATGCCTCCTTCCTCACGGATGGCGCCACTGCGATTCTGCTCATGACCGAAGAAAAAGCCAAACAGCTTGGATTGAAACCAAAATCGCGGGTGGTTGACTATGCCTTTTCAGGCCAGGATTTATATGAAGAGCTCCTGCTGGGTCCTGCTTATGCGACAGCAATGGTTTTGAAAAAAACGGGATTGACGCTGGAGCAGATGGATGTGATTGAATTTCACGAAGCCTTTGCCGGGCAGATTCTCGCCAATATCAGGGCGCTCGCATCCGATGAATTTGCAAAAGAAAAATTAGGGCGCAACCAGGCAGTTGGCACGGTGAACATGAGCAAATTCAACACGTGGGGCGGCTCGCTGTCATTAGGACATCCCTTTGGGGCAACAGGAGCACGGCTTGCCACTACAGCATCGAACCGATTGATTAAAGAAAACGGAAAATATGCCTTGCTTGCCGCATGTGCCGCAGGTGCACACGGGCATGCGATGATATTGGAGAGATATGCGTAAGCCTCATCCCCGAACACTTGCTGAAAGAGAGAAAATTCCAAAAGTTATTTCCTTTTCCATGAAAGGGAAAATATGTGCGGCTATTGGGGGAGTCGTGATGCTGGCTTTTAGCATTTCATCCTGCAATCAAACTCCTTCTACTGGAACAACTGATATTCCGAAGCCAGCCGATGAAATAGTTTTGAGTGAGGCGGAACCGCAACATGAATCAGACGAGGAAGAATTCAGCGATTCCGTGATGACAAGCGGCAACTATGTTGTCTTCTTTATGCAGAATGGCGACTGGATAAACGAAACAGGGGCAGATGAAGCCGCTGCCGATTTTTCTTTTTTCGCCTCAGAGGTGCTTGACTCATTGGATGAATCGGGCTTCAGCGCAACATTTCTCATTGGAGATAAAATAACAATCGGACTGGAAAACGGAACGACTTTTAAAATCAACGACCCGAAATGCGCAATGGGGGTGGTATTGGTAAGCTTCGGAAACGAGCCTGAATTGAATTGTGGCGTGGAAAGCGCAGAAGGTTTCTGGAAACATTATAAAGAGTATTTCAAATAGACCATCCGCCCCTCCTTAGAAAAGATGATTCCGGAGGACGCAATAAAAAGAACGACAAACCACAAACGACAAACAAATGAACCGGCAAGATTACCTCTCCATCGAAAAATCAAACGGTGTCGCCACGGTGTGGCTTGACCAGAAAGGTGAAAAGATTAACAAGGTTTCGCCTGACATGGTCGGATTGTTCCATAGCGTCTTTGAAGAGCTTGAAAAAGACAATGATGTAAAGGCAGTTGTGCTTATCAGCAGGAAAAAGGATTTCATCGCAGGGGCGGACATCGAGATGTTCAAGCGGGTGAAAAAACCGGGAGACTTCGAGCCGATTACACGGAAAGGGCATGAGATTCTAAACCGGATTGAAAAATCAAAGAAGCCGGTAGTGGCTGCCATTCACGGCAATTGCCTTGGTGCAGGTTTGGAGATTGCGCTGGCTTGCACGGCAAGAATTGCATCGGATGACAGAAGCACTGCCCTTGCCCTTCCTGAAGTGAAACTGGGCTTGCTCCCCGGTGGCGGTGGAACGCAAAGGCTTCCCCGGCTGATTGGTATTCAGAAGGCGCTGGATATGATGCTCACCGGAAAAAATATTTATGCTCACCCTGCCAGGAAAATGGGATTGGTGGACAAGCTGATTCACCGGCATGGATTGCATGAAGCGGCAAAAAAGTTTGCCCTCGAATTGGCAGGCAAACCGTTTCAGAGAAAAGACCCGCGCAAATTCATTGACAAAATCATCGAGGGTCCGCTGAAGTTCATCGTGTTCAAGAAAGCCAGGCAGATGGTGATGCGGATGACTTCGGGAAATTATCCGGCTCCATTTAAAATCATTGACTGCGTGGAAATCGGCATGAGCAAAGGAATAAATGCAGGCTATGATGCAGAGGCGAAGAAATTTGAAGAGCTGGTGCTTTCCAGCGAAAGCCGGCAGCTCATCAATGTGTTCTTTGCGATGACAGAAAAGAAGAAGAACCCGCTCAAGGAAAAAGCCCGTCAAATCAAGCGGCTGGGAATGCTTGGCGCGGGTTTCATGGGAGCGGGCATTGCGGAGGTAAGTGTGAATGACGGCATTGATGTGGTTTTGAAAGACATCAGGCAGGAAACGCTTTCAGCAGCCAAAAAAACGATTTGGAAAAATTTGGAAAGCAGGGTGAAGAAGAAAGCCATGACGAAAATCGAGCTGGAGGAAACGATAGCAAAAATAAGCGACCAATTGGATTACAGAGGATTTGACAAGCTCGATATTGTAATTGAAGCAGTATTCGAAGACCTCGCCATCAAACATAAAGTGCTGGCGGAAGTGGAAGCCGTCACCAATGACCATTGCATTTTCGCAAGCAACACATCCGCGCTGCCGATAAAATCCATTGCGGAGAAGGCGAAACGTCCCGAACTCGTCATCGGGATGCATTACTTCTCCCCTGTGCCGAAAATGCCGCTGCTGGAAATCATCACGTATGAAAAAACCGCTGACTGGGTGACGGCCACCTGCTACGAGCTTGGCTTGCGGCAGGGCAAAACGGTTATTGTAGTAAAAGACGGTCCGGGATTTTACACATCCCGCATTCTGGGACCGTTCATGAATGAGGCGTTGCTGCTGCTCGAAGAAGGCGCAGACATTTTGCAAATTGACCGCGAGGTGAGGAAATTCGGTTACCCGGTGGGACCGGTGACACTGTTTGATGAAGTGGGGATTGACATTGCCGCCCATGTGATGACGGGTGACGTGAATAAATACTACCGCGAAACACGCGAGGGAGCAAAATCAGGAGGCGCTGGAATCGTCAAGATGCACGAAGCAGGATACAGCGGTCGAAAAAACAAAAAAGGCTTTTATCAGTACGACCCCAAGACCGGCAAGAAGCTGCACGGGAAGGTTGACCCGATGGTGTACAGCTTCTTTGGAGGGCCGAACCGAAAACAGTTTGAACCGGAGTTGATTCAGCATCGCTGCGCCTTCGGGATGATAAATGAAGCCGCCTATTGCCTTCAGGAAGGCATCATCGCCACCCCGCTGGATGGCGATGTGGGGGCAATCTTCGGGCTGGGGTTTCCTCCGTTCAGAGGGGGACCGTTCCGCTATCTGGATACGATTGGCGCGGATAAAGCTGTCTCCATCCTCGAAGGACTTGCAGCTTAAACAACTGCGCGTTTTAAGCCTGCGCAAATCCTGTATGACTATGCAAAAGCCGGGAAGAAGTTTTACAACGATTGAATCCGGTAAGGCTCAATCGGATAATGCACCTCTATTCTGCCGCCTTTCATAGAGATAAATTGTGAATAAATAATTCGCCCATTTTTTGTGAAAAGCAAAATACAATTCTATCTTGCGCCAAAATTTAAAACCAATGGCAAAAACAAAAAAATCAGCAAGCAAGCGGAAGCCTAACGCAGCTTTTATGAAAGCACTGACTCCGAGCGCAAATCTCGCGGCAGTCGTAGGCAGTAAACCTCTTCCCCGCACGCAAGTGGTGAAAAAGGTTTGGGAATACATTAAGAAAAACAAGCTTCAGGACACAAAGAACAAGCGCAACATCAATGCTGACGCTGTTCTTCAGAAGGTATTCGGTGGCAAGAAGACGGTATCCATGTTCGAAATGGCAAAGTATTTGAACAAGAACCTTTCCTGAAGAATAATGTACCGGAGGAAAAAGCCCTGTGTACCGCAGGGCTTTTTTATTTCAGCAGGCGCCTTTCGTCTTTGCCGTTACTCGGTCCTCTCACCTCCTTCATAGCGAAAGTTTCTGCGTTGGCTTGTTTGAAGGAACAGACTTGCTGGCAATCGAAGGCATGAGCTACTCTACCATCCTGACGCTGATGGGCAAAGGAAAAAAATTATTCATTTATTTCATAGGCTGCATGATGCAAGCGTCAAAGACTTCTTTGGGCGTTTTCCAATTTAATTCCGGGGTCTATTGTTCAGAGCATCCTGCAAACGCAAAGGCGAAAAAACGTTATAGGCTACTCCACCACAATTTTCTGGCGATAGATATTGCTTCCATCATGCAGGCTGATGAAATACAAGCCGGGTTGAATGTAATCAGGCAATTGCAGGGAGCGATGAGGCGGTAATTCCATCCCGCCAGAAATAATATCCTTGCCTCCCGGGTCGGTTAATCTTACAAAGCATTTTGATGAACACATTCCTGCCGATGACGTTGAGAACATCACCACTCTGCCGGAAACAGGATTGGGATAAGTAACAAATCTCAATTCACCGGATGTATTCTCTACTGAAATAATTTCAGAGTAAGAATACGTGCCGTCAAAATCAGTCTGCTTCAGGCGATAGTAAGATGTGCCAATCAGCGGCTTGCGGTCAATCATCGTATAATTATTGGCGACTGAGCTATTCCCTGCGGCTTCAAAAATCTCCATCTCTTCGAAAAACAAGCCATCGCGGGAGCGCTCCACCGTGAAGAAATCATTGTTGGTTTCAGTTGCCGTTTTCCATTCAAGCAGCACATTGCCATTAATCACCGTGGCGCTAAAATTCACCAGTTCAATGGGTAACCCGGCACCCTGACCGCTTCCGCTCCCTCCGCCAAATTCAGAGAATGACGTAAGATTATTTCGTTGCATATAGCCGCTGGAAACGGTTCTGCCGGGAGAATCATCATTATTCAGCGTGCCCCCTCCGGTGGTCCAGTCAGCGCCAGATGTGCTGCCGACCGGTCGTTTCAGCGGACCGAAATTATTATCGGTCAGCCCCGACATGTTCGCAGTGTACAGCTTAATGCTGTAGGAACCTCCGGTGGGCGCTGTGTTAGGCTCCAACTCCCACACACCGGCTGTGTTAATGGTATTATACACCAGCGAGCCATGTTCCCAATTATCCCACACGCTCATCTCGCTGTCAGAGTGTCCCGTAAGCGGCTTGAATTTTGAATCAATATAAGTGATGCCCGTCAGGTTGTTGTTAATTACATCCGCGCGGTAATAGTTGGATGCGCCCGTTCCGTTGCCTACAGGGAAAGCATAGGTATCAGTATTATTGGTGATGTATCTGCGCAGATTTCCATAAATGAAACTCGCGGAACTGTATCCTGCCATGGATGTGGAAGCAGTGGATAATACAATCACGCGGTAAGAGCCGGTGGTGATAACGCCATCGTTCAGAGTAAGCAGGTTGCTGACAATGAGATTATCATTGAGTGATACTTGTGTAGCCGTGTTGCTGATGGTAAGGTTATAAAAGCTGCTTCCGTTGGAAGTTATTTGCTGGTCTGAGCTGCCGCTGAACGTCACCGTTCCCGTGCTTGCCGTAAAGGCTGCGGAATTGACCCAGTTTCCTGCCAGCGTGATTCCGTAACTGCTGCCGTCCAGCGTGCCTGCGCTGATGGTAAGGTTGCCGTTCACGGTAATGCCGCCCGCCAGCGTTTTCGTGCCTGAGCCGCTGATGACGAGGTTATTATAGGTTAACGCGGCAACATTCTGTGCTCCTGCTTTTGAATAGTTCACCGTGCCGGTACCCATGGTGATGGTGCCGCTGTTGGTGATGCTGTTGTTGTCAATATACAGGGTGTTGGTACCGAGATTGAGGGAGCCGTTTGGCGCGACAATCAGCTCTCCGATAGTGGTGTTTGCAGTAAGAGTAACAGCAGCGTTTGAGGCAACCACTGCCAGGGCACCGCTGCCGGGCACGCTTCCAGAAAGCCAGTTGCCCGCCACATTGAAATTGCCGGTGCCTCTGTAAACGTTTTTCGCGCAGCCGAAAGTGACATAATCGCCATCGCTGATGGAAAGGGTGTTAATGTTGTAAGTGCTGCCGCCCGCGCTGGTGAGGGAATATATTTTCGCACCCGATGAGAAATTTCCATCGGCATCCACTAAACAGACATAACCGTTGTAGCCGCTGACATGGGCTGAGAGCATAGCGGTATCAAGCGTGATGGTGATAGTGCCTACGTCACCGTTCATATCCAGCCGCCATTCACGCGCAAGACGTCTGATTTCGATATTAGGCGATTCGGTGGCGGACCAACTGTTGATGGCGCCTGCATCATGCCCGAAAAGCAGGTAGTCACCATCGCTGAGGCTGCTGGCATTGCTCACCTTGAAAATTTTTGCTGATTCGGCAGCCGTATGCTCATTGGAAGCATCCACTCTGCCAATGCCTGCAATATCATTATTGTGCGTTGCCTCATAGGCATATTTGTCATTGGCGATGGTGATGCCGTATTTGTTGCCGAGATAATTTTCAACAATAATTCTTTGAGCAGAGTTAAG
>DATLYB010000219.1:0-4861 GCA_035575215.1 Chitinophagales bacterium | reverse complement strand
ATATGCTCCGGGCATCATTCAGCTTGCCGTTGATTCATCGGAGCAGCTAATTACGAAACAACTTGCCGAGCATCCCGCGGTGAAGCTGATTGATTATACCGGCAGCAGCGCCTTTGGTGATTACATTGAATCACTGACCTCGCGGGGAAAAACCGTTTTCACCGAGAAAGCGGGAGTGAATTCCGTCATTCTCGACTCATCCCCTAATCTTGACGCCACATTCCAGAACCTTGCATTTGCCGTGTCGCTCTACTCGGGGCAGATGTGCACGGCTCCCCAGAATTTTTTCATTCCGGCAACGGGCGTGAAGTCAGGCGATACGGTGGTTCCTTATGCCGAAGTGGTGGAAAAGCTGAAGAATGCCGTGAAGAGTTTTGCCACCAATCCCAAGATGGGTCCCGGCACCCTGGGCGCAGTGCAAAGCGATGCCACCTGGAACAGGGTGAAATCATCCACCTCGCTGGGCAGAGTGGTGCTGCAGCCGGAGCAGGTGCAGAATCCTGAATTTGCCAAGGCGCGCATCACCACTCCCGTTATAATTGAAGTAGATGCAAAGGATAAGGCAGCTTATGAGAAGGAATTATTCGGACCCATTGCCGTCATCGTGAAGACAAAAGACACGAATGAATCCATTCAACTGGCAAAGGAAATGGCTGCGAAGCACGGAGCCATCACCTGTGCGGCATACACTACGGATGCGAAGACAGCCGAAAAAATCCAGGAGGAAATGGAATCAGTGTTTGTGCCCGTTTCATTTAACCTGCATGGATTCATCTGGGTGAATCAGCACGCGGCATTTTCCGATTTCCATGTGACGGGCGGCAATCCTGCCGGGAACGCAAGCTTCACCAATCCCGAATACATCAACAAGCGGTTCGTGTGGGTAGGTCACCGGAAACTGGTGAGCTGAAGTTTCCGCTTTTTTCAGAGTAAATTCTTAAAACTGACATTTAATTTTAACCATCAATTTTAACCATCAATTTTGACCATCAAACAAGACAAACATGAGTAACATAACTCCCTTTTTTGCCGGATTAGCATTTTTCTATTTCGCATCATGCAGCGCTCCGCAAACCGAAAACAAGGTGGAAGCCACTGCGCCTGCGGTAACTGAGGATACCTCAGCAGCTGATGCTGCCGCACCCGGAACGGTGTATGTTTTGCAAAAAGAACAAAGTCTTGTTCAATGGACGGGGTCGAATAAGTTCACCCCCAAGAAGCATAGCGGCACCCTTCAGCTTGCCGAAGGCAGCTTCAGTGTCAAAGATAACCACCTTTCGGGAGGAAACTTCGTGGCTGACATGCATTCCATCAGCGCTCCCGGTGATGAGTACACCGATGGACTCAAAAAGGTTGGCTATCTGGTCAATCACCTCAAGTCGGCTGATTTTTTTGATGTGGAGAAGTTCCCCACTGCCACCTTCACGATTACGGCTGTAAAGCCATTGGAAGGCAATCCCGAATACACGCATGAAGTGACGGGCAACATGACCATCAAGGGAATCACCAAGGCAATCACTTTTCCGGCAAAGGTTGAAATCACCGGCAGCGAACTGAAAGCATCCACCGTGTTCACCATTGACCGCTCGCAGTGGGAGGTGAAGTACGGCTCGGAAACGTTTTTCCCTGATTTGGTGAAAGACAAGCTCATCCGAAATGAAGTGGAGCTGAGGCTGAATCTCGTTGCTGAAGCGGGATAAAAAAATTTATCAGCCCGCTTGCCGCTGCTGCCTAACCTATCCTTTCTCCCACATCATACAAATTCCTGTCGTAAGCGGTGCGTGAAACAAGTTCAGCGAGAAATCCGGCAAGGAAGAGCTGCACTCCTACAATTACCGCCAGCAACGCAAGATAAAACAGCGGCTGGTCAACGACATCGCGCACTTTCAGGTGATGATAGAGACGGTATTGTTTTTCAGCGATAAGCCAGATGGTGATAACGCCCCCGATGATAAACGAAACCGTGCCAATCGTTCCGAACAGATGCATGGGGCGTTTGCCAAAGCGCGTGACAAATAAAACCGAGAGCAGGTCAAGAAAACCGTTGATGAATCGCTCCATGCCGAATTTGGTTTTTCCGAATTTGCGTTCCCGATGCTCCACTATTTTTTCACCAATCTTTTCAAATCCCGCCTTGTACACCATCACGGGAATAAAACGGTGCATTTCACCATAAATCTCGACCGTCTGAGCCGCTTCTCGTTTGTATGCCTTCAGCCCGCAATTAAAATCATGCAGTTTTATTCCTGTTACGCTTCGCGTCACGCGGTTGAAAAACCGGGAGGGAATCGTCTTGCTCAGCGGGTCGCGCCTTTTTTTCTTCCAGCCGGAAACGAGGTCATAGCCCTGTTCTTTAATCATCCTGAACAGCTCGGGAACCTCTTCGGGGCTATCCTGCAGGTCAGCATCCATCGTAATCACCACATCGCCCTTCACGGCTTTGAATCCTTCGTAGAGCGCAGCCGACTTGCCGAAATTCCTGCGGAAGCGGATACCCTTCACATTGGGATACTTCTGCGAAAGCTCGCGAATGACTTTCCATGACCCATCGCGGCTGCCGTCATCCACAAAAATCACTTCGTAAGTCAGCGGAGTTTTTTCCAGCGTGCTTTTAATCCAGGCGAACAGTTCTGCAAGCGATTCTTCTTCATTATAAAGCGGTATGACTATGGAGATGTCCATCCTAATTATTTGAATGGGAAGATGAAAGTGAAATCTCGCGGCTGATGAGCCGGGTGATGCCTGAAAACACCAGCGCATAAAAAAAGCCTACGAACAATGAGAAGGAATACAGGGCGAAAAATGCTCCGGCTCCCAGTTTAAATTCCATCACTTTTAAAAGGCTTTCATCCAGCTGGCTTTTAGAGAGTTTTCCTGCTTGGAACGATTTCATCAGATTGTCGGTGATGTTTTTTTTAATCTGCTCAACCAGCGAAAGGTCAATGACATTGAACACCAAATAAAAGAAAAAAAACACTATCAGCAGAGAAACCGCTGAAACCAAAAAGATGGATTGCAGGGCGCTTTGGAAAGTCACTCTTCCTTCCTGCGATTTCCAGGAATAGTATGCGGCAGCAATTTTGAAAACCACTACAATTGCAAAACCCAGCAGAATCGCGGGACTGATAAGCAAGGCGGGTTTGATTGCGTAAAGAATCAGGTAAAACACTGCGCATGTGAGCCCGGCATACAATCCCAGCTTGGCACCCAGCGCCACAGGGCTGACATCTGTTCGCCTGTTCATGTCAGTTGAGATGAAGCTGGTTGTTGTTTACCACGCCAATTACTTTTCCGGTGAAGCGCTTACCGACAAACGGTGAATTTCTTGATTTCGAGCGGATGTCTTGTTCTGTGAACGTCCATTCTGCTTTATTATCAAACAAAGTGAGGTTGGCTTTGGCGTCTTTTTCAATGGAAGGAACCGGCTGGTTCAAGATTTTTCTTGGAGCGATGGAAAGCTTTGCAACGATTTTCTCATCCCCGATTTTTTTTCCTGCTGCCGTATTCGCCACGGCATAAGCTGTTTCCAGCCCCAGCATGCCGAATTCGGCAAAATCAAACTCCACTTTCTTTGACTCCGCGTCCTGCGGGATATGCAGGGTGGAAATGGCATCAATCGTATCGTCCTGCAGGGCTTTCAGCAGCGCCTTGATTTCATTTTTTGTTTTCAGCGGGGGAAGCACTTTGTAATTGGCATCAAAGCCGGCAGCCGATTCGTCATCCAGCAGCAAATTGTAAGGGCTGACCGAGCATGACACCTTCAATCCCCGCGCTTTTGCCTTGCGGATTTGTTCCAAAGCGCCCGCTGACGACACGAAAGCAAAATGCACGCGCGAGCCGGTGTATTCTGCCAGATAGAGGTCGCGCATCACAATCAGGTCTTCGGAAATTGCCGGGATGCCCGGCACGCCCATGAGCGTGCTGATGACGCCTTCGTTCACCAGCCCTCCGTTGCGGATGCTGTGCTCGTCAGGATGGCTGATGATTAAACCGTCAAACGGCTTCACATACAACAGGCTGCGCAGCATGAGCCCTGCGCTGAGCGAGGAGTTGATGCCGTCAGAAAAGGCAATCGCGCCTGCCTTGTGCATGTCGTAAATCTCGGTAATCTCGGTTCCTTCACAGTTGCGGCTCACCGCACCGATGGGCTTGACGTCCACCAGAGCACCTTTTGATTTGTTGATGACGTATTCGATTTCTGATTTTGAATGAAGAGCCGGCTTGGTGTTGGGCATCACGCATACGGAGGTGAAGCCTCCCGCAGCAGCCGCTTTCATGCCGCTGAATATATCTTCCTTGTGTTCAAAGCCCGGGTCGGCAAAGTAGGAGTACATATCTACCCAGCCGGGCGATACGCAAAGGTGGGTTGCCGCCACTTCTTTGAAACCGTTATCATTCCTGAGCCTTGAGCCGATTTGGGTGATAGTGCCCTTTTCAATAATCAGGTCGCGGGTATGTAAATGATGTTTTGAGGTAGGGTCAATGACGCGGGCAGAGCGGATGAAAAGATTCATTCTGCAGGTAAGAGAGAATTTGTAGTTTAGTCCATCCCTCAGGATTCAAACTTTAAAACTAAAACTTGCTTCATGATTATTATTTCAAAAATCTGAGCAACAGCACTTCGGCTCCCAGGAATACGAGGGCTAAAATAATACAAACTTTCCACAGCACGATTCCCTGCTGCAGCGCTTTCACCATGCCGGTGATGCTGGCGCCCGCGGCATCGAGCACACGGATGTTCTTCTGCGGAAACAGGTCTTTCAAATCGGAGGCGGAATAATAATCAAGCTGCGATTCCTTGCGGTCATAATTGAGCGCCACCAGTTGCCCTTCCTTTTCATTGGCGGTGAAGACGTTGCAA
>DATLYB010000218.1:0-6111 GCA_035575215.1 Chitinophagales bacterium | reverse complement strand
CCGCCTGTTTGGCATAACTTTTTTTTCCGTGCATCTGAGGGGAAAATTCATTTCATCACCCTGCGGCAATATATTCCTATCGCTGCAATGCATAATAATTCACCCACCGCAAACAGCAACCAGTTGAAATGCTGCGGCACATATTCCCGAGTATGGGAGAACAAATCATCCTTTGCAAGCGACCACAGTTCAGAAATCGTATTTTTTGCCAGCACAAATGCGCTATAGTCCCATATCCATGCGAGGATGAGCACCAGCGCGCCAATGGCGAGAAGGCTTACCTCTTTGAGGGAAAGTCTTTCCCTGAAAAAAAGCAGGCACAAGGCGAGCGCAATCATAGTGCCTGCGGCAATCACAGGCGTGATGACCGGACCCACCCACGGAACGGGAATTAAAAAAAGAATGTCCCACGTAAGCAGCGAGTGGGGCCAATCGAGAAGCACTTTCAGAAATACGTAATAGAAAATATCCCACACTGCAAAGCTGTAAAGAAACCACGCAAACTTTTGAGTGAAGGTTTTACCGGCAAGCACTCCGATTGAAGCTAGCATCACTATCGTGGCTGCTTCACGGAAAAATTCGGTGGCAGCCATATCAGGACTGATAGGCGTGAGGGGAAAAGCGAAGCCATCAGGATAATAAATCACTCGCAGATACACTACCACCGCGCTTTCCACAAATGCCATGGCAATGCTGAAAATAGTTATGCAAATGAGAAGCGAGTGGGTTACATGCTGCTTTTCATTCAGCATGGCTCAACGTATTTCAATTAAAGTAAGCCGGTTTATCTGTAACGCTGCCAACAGTACCCAAGCATGTGTATGGGCGGTCCAGCTATCGCAGGCGCCCTGCCAATTTGAAAATTTGAAGCCCGGCTACCGCTGTATGAAAATCTTCTTTGTAACGGTATAATCGACACTCGATATAACCATAAAGTAACTTCCGGGGGGATAATCATTCAAATCCAATTCCGCTGCGGAGTTACCTGATATGCATATGCATTTGCGGAATAAACTCCTTCCAGCCAAGTCAAAAAGTTCTGCATGAAGTTTCTCATTGGAAAAACCGGTAAATGCAATTCTTGCCTTTTCATCTGCCGGATTTGGAGAAATTGAAACATGCGGCTGATGGTTTTCTTCACTGATTGCGGTATTGACGGGCGTTTCTTCTTTCGGACCCTCAATGCGCACAACTTCATTGGTTGTTCTGTTCACGTACCAAATCAAGCCGTCAGGTCCAATTTTAATCCCCTGTATTCCGGGCTGCCCGGTGTGGATTCGTCCCAATTCCACCACAGGCTGCAAGCTGATGTCATAAATAATGATGTCACCGTTGCTGTAATCGCTCACCAGCAGCCTGTCGCCCATTATGTCAATGCCGCAGGGCTGCGATAATCCGGTAGTGATAATCGCTTCCCATGTCACGCCACTATAGCGTTTGTATTCAGCCAGCGGCTCAGCATAGGGAGTGAGATTTGCGGATGGGTGTCCTGTGGTGATGTCCATGCGAAGCACCCGCTGGTTTCCGCCATCAACAATGTAAAGCCACTTTTTCTGTTCATCGAGGACAAGATGCGAAGGCACCGCGTTGTTCAGCTTCTGCACCTGGACTTCCGTGTATCGCCACACCAAGCCATCACGGTGGTCGTCATTGCCCGGGCCGTGGTCTTTGCGGAAGTCGTAGCGCACGATGTTTCCGGCATCCCCGTCAAACACCCAAAAAGCATTATCGCGCTCTGCGGCAATGCCCATGGAGTAAGGCGACTGGTGAATCATATCCAAATGGCTGCCGTTGCCGCCTGATGGCTCGGCATATATGCTCATGTCGCTTGACCACAGCGCGGGTCCGGTGAAATGTCCCGTGCCGTGATTGGCGTCATACACTCCGGTTGACGTGGCGAAGTTGGTATTCTCGCTGAAGGCAATCGCGGTGGGCAGGCTCATGAAATGCCACGCATTGCCATCGCGCTTCCATAATTCCGTTTGTTCCCCCTTGCCTGCGTTGTAAAAAGTCACCGTGCTGCCACCGGAATTTTCCGTGTCTTCATTAATCACCCACAATTCATATTTGGTGAGGGTGGGATGAAAATCCAAATCGCGGGGCTTGTTCAACCCATCGGAAGCATCGCCAATTACGGTGAATGTGAGCGTATCTTCCAGATATTGGTCAACCAAATCAGGAACGGGCGTCCCAATCACAATCGTTTTTTGCAGCGTATCATTGCTTGTATCCATATCGGTTTCCCCGTTGACGTTGCTGGTCCAAACCTTCAGTGTGTAAGTGCCGGTATCCTGTGCATACCAGAAGTAAGAGGAGGTGAATTCATATTCCTCACCGTAAGGCAAGATTGACAGTCCGGAAAGATTTTGAGAGACGGGATTACCGCCATTAATCGAATAATTAATGCTGATGGAAGTGATGGTCGCAGAGCCGTAGTTGAAAATTTTTCCTGACACGGGGACATCGCTGATAACATGAAAACCGGCAGTGGTAATCCCGATTAAGCCTGCGTTGAGTTCCAAAGCCGGTGTAGCCTCGAAGGTGAAGATGCTGTTATTGCCGTTGCCGTCAAATTCATAAAGCGGAAGTCCTTCAATAAGTACGGTGATGTCAAAGCCCCCATCATTGTAATCATCCACATATTTAATGTGATAGGCAGCGCCTGAGGTCAGGCAATGAGGACCCGATGTGTAGGTTTGATTATTTCCATAGCCGAACCCCATGGATGCATCTTGCTGACCAGCTCCGTTGCATCCGACCTGCGTGGCGTTGCCGCCTGATGCGATGTTGCCCGCACCGCAACTGCTGCCGTCAGGATAAAGCGCCCAGTAACCCTCGTACCCGTAGTCATCGGTTTCGATTTGGATGGTGACGGGAGTTTCACCGGCTGTGCACTGAGCATGAACCAAAGCGGGGATAATACACAACAACGGAAGGAGCACCAGCGAATAAAATGTTTTCATGATGAAAAATTTTTCTTTTTAAAGGTAAGCAATTTTATCCGCTGGTGAAAAAAACGGGGGGGCGTGCATTGGTTGGTGTGGCGAAATACGAAACTGGAGAATTTCACTTCATTCTTACCGTGCGGTCTGTCCATCTGACTTCTTCGATGGCGATATTGTCACAGCAAGTCGAGCCAGTGTCGCATTCTCCGTAATTCAACTCTTTTTCCTTCAAATCATCCGGTGAGATTTTTGTTTTTCCGCTCCCTATCCATCGGCAGTCGGTGTATTTCTGCAACGGCTCGATGATTTCAGCCGTATAACTTCTGCCCTCCTCATTGACGCCAGAGGCGCTTCCTGTTATTTTATATAAATCGTCAATGGAGAATACCTCGTTTACCTTGTCAATCAGTTCGAAGCGGTAATCACATTCCCACACGAGGGTATAATCTTCATAGGTTTCATCCGGCTCAGCGATGATGCGCCCGTCTGTTACTTTCATTCTGTATTCAGGATTGCCCGATACATTTAAGCCAAGATTTGTGATGGTGTCGGTGCCTTCTATTTTATAGCCTTTGATGTAAAGTTCAGAGGTGCTCACGATTGCAACTGCCCCCGGCTGATTCAATGAGTCGGAAAGCTGAACAATAATTTTCCCGCGGGTGGGAACATCAAATAAACCGTTGCATTCCGTATTTCCGAAATCAATAGTCAGCGTCTGCGGGAAAGAGCTGTCACTCCATGAAAGAGAAAAGCAGCTATCGGCAAGCAAAGCTCCTTCCGCAGAAGCCCCTATTAAGGCATTATGCAGGATGTAAAGGAAGCTTGCCTCCGCCAGGGTGTGATTTCCGGAAGTGAGCGTTTCGCGGTTGTCGTTCCATTTTTGACAGCCGGAGATTAAAAACAAAATAAACGGGATAATTGCAGGGAATGCTTTCAATTTCATTTCAAAAATGTTGATTGTTAAAAGTAGCCACTCTTGCTTCAGGGTTCAACTTATTCTGCGGTAAGTTATGAACGAATAGGAGTGAGGATTTTTTTCATCCGGCTGATGTGATTCTTCAGAAATGATTTTCCATTTGCCGGGAGGAAGGTCTGGAAAGAAGGTATCGCCATCAAAATGCCGGTGAATGCGCGTCAGGTAAATCCGGTCGGCAAGGTGAAGGCTTTGCCGGTAAATCTCTCCGCCTCCGATGATGAAAATTTCTTTGCCGGAAAACTGCCGGGCTTTTTCCATCGCCTGATGAATGTCAGGCGCGACAATCACCCCTTCGGGGTGAAAATCCTTTTTCCGTGTGATGACAATATTTACTCTGCCTGCGAGCGGTTTTCCCAGGGATTCGAACGTCTTCCTTCCCATCACCACCACATGTCCTTTGGTCATGGATTTAAAATACCGCATATCTGCCGGAAGCCGCCAGGGAATTTGGTTGTCTTTTCCGATGACGTTGTTTTCGCTGGCGGCTGCAATGATAGAAACCATGTTGTTTACAGGGTTACAATTTGCAATTGTCTTAAAACGGGTTAACCGCAAAGTAAATTCCGAATTATAACCATCCTTTTCAGCCAAAGTTAGAGATAATCCGAAACGGTCTTTCTAAAGGATTCATGTGGAATATAGCTTTTGAAAACGCTTGCGCCACAACCTTCCGTTGTATTCAGAAATATTCCGTGAAACGGTTGACAACTATCTGCCGCAAGTCATCGGGGGAAGTCTATCTTAGTCGTGGGATATGGAATGCCGATGAACAAAAACCAGCCTGTCGGACATTGGTAAGTCACTAAGAGAAATTCACAAACATCGTAAACTGACTCTTGTCCATCCTGAAACAACTCGCCAGCCAAACTGCCGTGTATGGCATGAGCAGCATCATCGGAAGGCTGCTCAACTATCTGCTTGTGCCCATTTACACTTATAAGCTGGCTGATACAGCCGATTATGGCGTGGTGACAGAGATGTATGCCTATGCGGGATTTTTCACCGTGCTGTTCACTTACGGCATGGAAACCGCTTATTTCCGGTTTGCACAGTCAGACAACAGGGAAAAAGTGTTTTCCACCGCACTGGGTTCCCTTATTGCCAGCAGCGTTATCCTGACGCTGATGATGCTGCTGGGTTCCGGTGAGCTTGCGAAGCTGCTAACAAAAGATACAGCCGCAGTGCAGCTGAGTGCGGCATCTTACAGAAACTATGTAACGTGGTTTGCGCTCATACTGGCTTTTGATGCCCTCGCAGCCATTCCTTTTGCGAGCCTGCGGCTTCAAAATCAGGCTGCGCGCTTTGCCCTGCTCAAGCTGATGAATATCGGGTGCAACATGGCGCTCAACCTTTATTTCATCGTAGCTGCCCCGTGGCTGGTGCGCAATATGGGAGTGGCTGAAAGTTTTTTTGTTCCCTCATCAGCGCAGGTGGCTTACATCTTCCTTTCAAACCTTGCGGCAAGCGGCATCACTTTTCTATGCTTTGTCCCCGGCATTTTCAAAACCTCATGGCGCTTTGATTCCGCATTATGGAAAAAGATGCTTGCCTATGCGGTGCCGCTGATGATTGTTGGCTTTGCAGGCGCGGTCAATGAAATGCTCGACCGGGTGCTGCTGAAATTCCTGCTGCCCTATTCTTACGAAAAAAATATGGCAGAGCTGGGCATTTACGGGGCTTGCTACAAGCTTTCCATCCTGATGACACTGTTCATCCAGGCTTACCGATATGCAGCCGAGCCGTTCTTTTTCTCTGAATCAAAAAAAGCGGATGCGAAGGAAAATTATGCACATGCCATGCGCTACTTTGTCATTGCGGGATGCATCATCTTTCTTGGGGTGATGCTGTACATTGACCTTGTGAAATATTTTATCGCTGAAAAATATCATGCAGGACTTCGGGTGGTTCCCGTTCTGCTGCTGGCAAATTTTTTTCTCGGCATCTATTACAACCTTTCTGTCTGGTATAAACTCACCGATAAAACGATGAAGGGGGCTTACATCGCAATGGGGGGCGCTGTCATCACCATTGCGCTGAACGCGCTGCTCATTCCCGTGATGGGCTACATGGGTTCGGCATGGGCAACGCTGATTTGCTATGTATTCATGGCTGCGGTGTCCTTTCGGATGGGGCAGCGCCATTTTCCCATACCCTATGAATTGGGCAGAATAGGCTTCTACCTGCTGCTGG
>DATLYB010000217.1:0-3904 GCA_035575215.1 Chitinophagales bacterium | reverse complement strand
GCTTTTCTGAAAACGACTTTTTCATGCCGGAGGATACGCTCGCCAAAGTCAGCAAGCCGCATGACGGACAGGCGCAGTTCCTGATTGGAAAGGTTGGTTTTGGCTTGTTCCTGCTGAAGCGAATGTGCCGGTGGGTAGTATTCAAATCCATATTTTAATAACCCAGCCTACTTAAATAATTTTCGTGTACCGTCCTGATAAACAATCATAAAAACTTCATAAATCGGCAGATACCGGATAGGCCCTTCTGGCTGGTCTATTTTTTTGTATTTGACTGCATCAGCCGTTATTTCTTCCACCTTGGATTTGAGTTCGCTGCCGTCTTTTGCATAAATAATATCGCACTGACATTGTTCGGTTGAAACATCGGTTGCGGGGGTAAGGGTAACAATTTCGTGAGCCACGCAGCGATTCTTACTGCTTTCCAATTCCGGTATCAGTTGATTAATTATAGAATCTATCACAATTAGAAAAGCTGAACCGGGTTCTCTTAACTTATAATCGGTTTCCTTGTTTTTTTGCCTTAACTCATTCGCCCTGCTATTATTTTGCGCATACATCTCCCTGCTGAAAATTTCACGCATGCTGCCATCTATTATTAATTTAACTGTAAGTCCGCATCGTTGTTCCGTTTCCATATAAAAATATTGGTCTGTATTTTTAATATACAGGTTAGTTACGTCCACATGCAGGCGGCAGATAGCATTTGAATCAGCAGCATATCCTTTCGCGGCTAAGCGCTCAGTAAAAAGCTTCTGAAAGGCAGGAAATAATTTTCCTTTCTTGTCTTTGAGTGTATGGTTCGTTCCAAAAACAACAATCGCCCTGGAAAACAGTTCTCCATAAACCTGGGGATTGGAGCGTTTATCTTCAAAAGTGAGTTGAAGATTATATTGACCAAACGCTACGCCACCACCTGAGACAAGCAATGAAATGAATAATGTAATGTGGAAATACAACTTGGTATTTAACGATATGGTATTCATACTTTCCAGATGTTTAATAAGTAATAGGGGTTGAATAAACTATAATCAGAATTAACAGAAGCACCCACAGGATGCTGAGATAACCTAATATCGCTCCCGTTCTTCCGCGTCTGATGCTCATTTCAGTGTATTTGCCGGGATAGTAGCTGGCATCCCGTGAAACGCGATTTCCCAGCACTACGGCAATGATGCCGGCTATGAGAGGAAATATGAATAACCCTAAAATTCCCGCTATCAGCGCCCCTTTGGCGCTGGGATGGTCAATCTGACGCGAAGTTACTTGTGAAGTAGTGGTGGTGGAAGGTTGTATTTGCACCGGCTTAATTTCTTCGGCTTCAAACACCTCTCTTTCGCCATTGGCATATTTAATCATAAAAACTTCAGACTTCGTGACAGTAACGACAGGTCCTGTCAGATAATCGCATCGCTTATATTTAATTTCATCGGGAGTGATCTCTATTACCTTGGCATTTATCTCCTTACCATTTTTTAAAATAATAATATCACAATCCTCCGGGTGACTCGGCTTGAATGCCTTATTCAGTTTCTTTTTTAGTAGGAAGGGATAAAATTTCAAGGCGATTTTGGCTTGCAGGCGGTCAAAAAAATTCTCCTTCTTTTGAAAAAGTGGTGTTTGCAGTAAGCTTGCATCCGACACTTTTGATTCATCAGAGGGCATGGGACCCTTTACCATCACCTCATCGGGCACTATTTTTTCCCCCAACGCAACCGCATGAAGCGTTTCGTGAGCATTAAAATCAGTTGCCGCCATTTCCTCCAAGCTACACAGATTAGATGAATCCCGCTTGCCGGCTTCATTGGTAAATTGAAAATGCACACCTCTGGAAATGGAAGACTCCACTCCAAACTGCTCCTGGGAGGTATAATGCCGAGTTGTAATACAGGATGACAGCAGGGTGTTTATCGCTATTAATAAGTGCGATAGAAAAATAGTTTTTGGTTTCATAGTAATAATTGAATCACTTATGAATGATGCTCTTCATTTTAAGTTATTTACTTTACCGCGTTTATTTCACAATTTCTCAAATTGATCTCTCTATTCATTTTTATTCCCCTAATGAAGTACATGGAGCAAACCTTCTTTTACTAATCTTTTAGCAAAAACTATTTTCCCCTTATCGTTCATACAATTTGGCAGCTCTGATATTTTGAAAACTTCATGCTGTTCTAAAAATCTTATCGCAGGTTTTGTAAAGGCAGGAAACTCAAGGTTTTGTCCGAATAAATGAATAATTATTTTTTTTGAGTTTTCAGATATTTTGAAAATAACGTTTGTTAGTCTCTGCACTGTACTATCGCATGAAATATTTGATAAGAGCATTATTTGGCGTAGTTGGCCTGGTAAATTTGGATTTTTATGTGATATAAACTCATAATAGAAGCGTTCGAATCCGTCTGTAAGTCTGGTTTTTGAAGCAAAAGAATTCATCAACTCTTGAAAGATTGGCTTAGCTTTAGCAGCTATCCGTTTATTTCCAAAGCCAATCGGAAGATTTTTCCGAAAGCGAAAATCTTTATGTGCCAAATCTAAAACAGCTTCAACAAGAAAATCCGACCAGGTATAACCCAAAAGACCTGCTGTAATATGAATGGATAGTTCGTTATTGCTAATTGCATCATGCATAATGCCACGGGGTATATATAATAAATCTCCTGCTCTTAAAATGACCTCTTGTTGAAGTTTCCCGGGTTTATGGTCTATAAACGGTTGTGTTTTCAACGGCAATTGTATAGGGCTTTCATAAAACCTCCACTTCTTTGAGCCTTCGATCTGAAGAATAAACACATCATGAGTGTCATAATGGGTTTTAAATCCTTGCGAATTAGGTGGTGTGCAATAGACATTTGTTTGAAATTCGTGAGAAAAGTATTTAGACATATAACTGCAAAACAGTCCTAACGAAGGAAGATGGTCATGAAGACCCGAAAAGACCATTGTTGAACCTTCAGAAAAGTGCTTTAAAAATTTTGCTTTATGGATTTTATGTTGATCGCTGGTGTATAATTTAGGATCGAGTGGTAAATCATAAGCTGCGTTAACTAATTTAGTTCTGGGGAATATAAGAGGTTGAGAATACAGAACGTTATCTAAAAGTTCCACAGAAAGCAGATTCTTGTAATAATCAGCTTGGTTTCTTTTTATATTGCATACTTTTTTCTCATAAAATTCTGAATAGAATTGTGTTTCTGTAAGTGGTGCAACAAGATGTAAAAAATCATATTCTCTACCCCTCATGAATCGAAGTTTTTGGGAGCACGTTCAGAAATTCAAAAAGTTTCCACGATTATTTGTTTGGTCTATTCCGTAATTCCTCTAACTCGTGCACTACAGAGTAAGTTCTTAGTCACTATCTTTCGAATCCCCATATGTTGAGCTATCTCCATCATACAGGTAATGAACAGAGTCGTAGCTGTCAGAATCATAATAGGTAGTACCCGCATCAGCATGACGGGTGTAGTCACTATCTTTCGAATCGCTTTTAGTACAGGATGAGGACAAGGCAATAATGCTGAGTGCAATTGCTACTGTACCTATTTTTCCTACCGAAACAAATCGTGGAATTGTGCTTGGAATGACAGATATAATGTCCTCATCTACTAATGAAGGCATTTTTTTCAATTGATTTTTCTTTTTGTTTTTCATGGTAATTGATGATGTTAGTGTTTTCATGGTCTTTCAGATTTTTTTAATTAATTAATGAAGAATGTAAATCACACAATTTTTATCTATTCATCCAATACAGCACCCGCTGTATTTTTTCATTTGCCTTGTTTTTCATCCAGCATCCCCCTCTCCATCGCCCACCTTGTGAGCGATGCCCCGTTGCGGCAGCGCGTCTTGTTGCGAATCCGCGTGCGGTGCGTGTCCACCGTGCGCTCGGAGATGAACAGCTTTT
>DATLYB010000216.1:0-4980 GCA_035575215.1 Chitinophagales bacterium | reverse complement strand
CTGGTCTGTCATCGTCCCGGTGGTTTCATCCATCTTAACGCCAACACCCACAAGGGCTTCCTTGGTTTTTGAATCAACTACCTGACCGGTGATGACACCTTGCTGGGCAAAAATCACCACCGGAAACAAACAAATAAGGACACACCACACACCCTTGGCAATTGACTTCATGGTTTAGGTTTTGCGGAGGTGAAATTAAGGATTTAGATTTCCTTAGTTATGACGAATATCAATTGCTATCGCTGCTTTTTTAACCTGCAAACCTCAATTTGTACCTAACTTCAACCTTTAAAAACCAGGCGATGTTCACCGGCATTATCGAAACAATCGGGGAGGTTGCTTCTCTTGAAAAGAGTAAGGCAAATCTTCTGATTACCGTCAAGTCGCCTATTTCAAAAGAACTGAAGCCTGACCAAAGCGTAGCTCATAACGGGGTTTGTCTTACCGTGCTCCGTGCCGACAAAAAATCTCATACCGCAGAAGCCGTCAGAGAGACATTGAAGAAAACCAATCTGGGGCAACTAACAAAGGGCGCCTGCCTGAATCTTGAGCGCGCCATGCCCGCCAATGGCAGGTTTGACGGGCATTTTGTGCAGGGGCATGTTGACCAGTGCGGGCAATGCCTTGAAATCACAGACCAAAACGGAAGCAAAAAGGTTTGGATTTCATTTAAACCAGGTGATGACTTTCTGATTGTGGAAAAAGGCTCGGTATGTGTGGATGGCGTAAGTCTGACGGTGGTGGATGCAAAGCCAGACAGGTTTTCGGTGGTACTCATTCCATTCACGCTTGAGCATACCTGCTTCCGCTATTTGAAGAAAAGCGATTGGTTGAATATCGAGTTTGATATTTTAGGAAAGTACGTGATGAAATCACAAACCATCAGACAAGCTTTCGCACCGCTCCCTTCCGGCTGAGATGGAAAAGCGGAGCCCGCTGCAAACCGCTTCCCTGCGTCATGCTCAAAAATACTTCAGCGTGAAATCAATCATCTTCAGCACGAATCCTTTGTAAGGGGGATACATGTTTTCCATGCTGCCTTTGGGAAGGTGCTGCTTCAGGATTGCCCGCTCGTGTGAGAATGCTTTGAAGCCATAGTATCCGTGGCTGTTGCCGATGCCGCTGTTGTTCACTCCGCCAAAGGGAAGGTTGGGCTGTGCATTATGCAGCAATGTTTCATTGATGCAGGTACCACCGGCAGAAGTATTGCTGAGCACCGTGTCAATATTCTTACGGCTTTTGCTGAACACATAAAGGGCAAGCGGCTTTTCCTTTGAGTTGATGTAATCGAGCGGCTCTTTTATATCGCGATACGTCAGCACAGGCAGCACGGGTCCGAAAATTTCTTCATGCAGCACTTCGGCATCTTTAGGAACATCGGTAAGCACGGTGGGTGAAATGTAATTGTCCGCATCGTCTATCTTTCCGCCCATGACCACGGTGGCTCCTTTCTCCACGGCATCTTCAATCAGCTTCTTCACGCGCGCATGATGGCGGCTGTTGATGATACGGCAGTAATCGGGGCTTCGCTTTATCTCTTCCTCCGTTCTGCCGTATTCATTTGCCACGCTTTTTTTGAGTTCGTCAATGAATTCGCTGTATCTGCTTTCATGCACAAACAGGTAATCAGGAGCGATGCAGGTTTGCCCGTTGTTGAGCAGCTTCCCCCACGCGATGCGCCTGGCGCTGGCTTTCACGTTGGCGGTTTCATCAACAATCACGGGCGATTTGCCACCCAGTTCCAGGGTGACGGAAGTGAGATGCTCAGCGGCTGCCTTCATCACAATCTTTCCAACAGCGGGGCTGCCGGTGAAGAAAATGTGATCGAATTTCAGTCGCAGCAGCTCCTGCGATACGGTATAATCACCCTCCACCACCGCCACTTCATTTTCGTTGAAAACTTCTTTGAGCACGGATTTGAGAATGGCTGCCGTGTGCGGAGTATATTCCGAAGGCTTGATAATCGAGCAATTGCCCGCAGCCACTGCCGACACCAGCGGGATAATGCAAAGCTGGAAGGGATAATTCCACGGTGAGATAATCAGCGTGCAGCCTTTTGGCTCGTAAATCACTTTGGCGCTGGTGCCGAAAAAGGAAATGGGCGTTTCAACTGTTAAGGGGTGCATCCACTCCTCCAGCCTGTCCACCGCATGGCGAATCTCGCTGACAGAAGGATAAATTTCCGTAATGTCGGTTTCTGCCGGAGCCTTGCGGAAATCGTGGAACAGCGCCTGCCGGATGGCTTCGCGATGCTCAAAGATTTTTTTCTTCAGCGCGTTGAGTTTCCGTTTTCTTTCTTTTGCAGTGGTCTTTTTTACATTCTGCTTGTTCTGCTGCTGAAGGTTGTAAAGGCGCTGAATTTCACCGGATGGCGTATTGGCGCTAAGTTGCATCCTGCCTGCAGGCTTTGACGTTACGAAGGTTTCCACGTGTTAGAGTTTTGTGACTATGAAATTAAGAGAAAAAGGAAACTTCACAAGTCTATCATGATTCACAGATATAATAACACCGCCCCTTTCCTTAATTTTTCTTAATTGTTCGCCTGTTTGAACTAACGGGGCTAATTTTCACGTTTAAATCTGAAAATTATTTGCATGAAACCACAAGTAAAATCTTCATTCCGCAAATTCAAAAGGTCGTTATTCATCTTTATTCTGGTGTGCGTGGCAGTAGTGCCGATGGCTTTCGTTTCCACCAACTACTTCGAGATTTCCAAGAACCTCGACATCTTCGCCACGCTCTACAAAGAACTCAACTCTTATTATGTTGACGACATCGAGCCGGGCAAGCTGATTCGCACCGGCATTGACGCCATGCTCGAATCGCTTGACCCTTACACGCAGTTCATCTCGGAAGACGAAATTGAAGACTACCGCCTGCAAACCACCGGCAAGTACGGGGGCATCGGGGCGCTGATACGCAAGATTGGCGACTGGGTGGTGGTGGCTGAGCCCTACAAAGATTATCCTGCCGACAAAGCCGGGCTGATTGCCGGTGATAAAATCATCGAGATTGACGGCAAGTCGGTAAAAGGCAAAGACACTGATGAGGTGAGCAAGATGCTGAAGGGACAAGCGGGCACGCAGGTGAAGGTGAAATACCGCAGGCTGAAAGCTGACGGCACCGAAGAGGAAAAGGACGTGCTCATTTCCCGCGAAGAAATCAAAATCTACAACGTGCAGTATGCCGGAATGGTAAATGACCAAATCGGCTACATCCGCCTTGCCAACTTTACCGAGAATGCGGGCAAGGAAGTGAAAGATGCCCTCGAATCGCTTAAGCAGAACAACAAAGGGCTGAAGGGTTTGATTCTCGACCTGCGCGGTAACCCGGGCGGCTTGCTGAATGAAGCCGTCAACGTCAGCAACGTGTTCATCAACAAGGGGCAGGAAATCGTGAGCACCAAAGGCAAGGTGAACGAGTGGGACAAATCATTCAAAGCCCTGAACCCCGCGGTGGATACCAGCATCCCGCTGGCAGTGCTCACCAATAAAAGCTCAGCCTCCGCCTCTGAAATCGTGAGCTGCAGCATTCAGGATTTAGACCGGGGTGTCATTATCGGGCAGAAGACATTCGGCAAGGGCTTGGTGCAAACTACCCGTTCGCTCACCTATAACACCAAGCTGAAAGTGACAACCGCCAAGTATTACATCCCCAGCGGCAGGTGTATCCAGGCAATCAACTATGCGGAGAAGGATTCAACGGGCAGCGTAGTGAAAATTCCCGACTCGCTGAAAGTACCCTTCAAGACGGTGAGCGGAAGAACCGTGTATGACGGGGGCGGCATTGATCCCGATATTGCGCTGGAGCCGCTGAAATACTCCAAAATCAGCGTGGCGCTGCTGCAGAAAAATCACATCTTCAACTGGGCTACCATCTATCATGCCCGGCATCCGCAGATTGCAGCGGCAAAAGACTTCCACCTCACCGATGCCGAGTATGATGACTTTGTAGCCTACCTTACCGACAAGGAATACGACTATAAAACCCGCAGCGAAGAGCTGCTGGAAGATTTCGAAAAAGTGACGCAGGAAGAAAAATACTATGACGGTATCAAACCTGATTTCGAAAAACTGAAAGCCAGTGTGATGCATGACAAGAACAAAGACCTCATCAAATTCAAAGATGAAATAAGAAGCCTGCTGGAAGAGGAAATCATCAGCCGGTATTATTACCGCTCCGGCAAAATAGAATGCAGCTTTGACCACGACCCGGAACTGAAAGAAGCAGTAAATGTGCTGCTGGATGAAGGCAAATACACTGCGCTGCTGAAGCCATAGCGTTCTTCTCAGCGAAAAACGTGAAACCGCAAAGAGCCGCGAAGAAATTTGGCGGTTATTATTTTTTTTAGGAGAAATACTAATCATGTAAATAACCGATGAACATCCTTTTGCTGGGTTCCGGTGGCAGGGAACATGCCCTGGCGTGGAAGCTCGCGCAAAGCAAAAAATGCAGCAAACTGTATATCGCTCCCGGCAACGGGGGCACCTCCCGGCATGGCGTGAATGTCGCCATGGCTTCCGATGATTTTCAGAAAATAAAAGAGTTCTGCCTTGCCGAAAAGGTGGGTATGGTGGTGGCCGGTCCCGAAGACCCGCTGGTGAAAGGCATCGCTGATTTTTTTCTTGCCGAAAGCGCGCTGAACAACATCCCGGTTATCGGTCCGGTTAAAGCGGGTGCGATGCTGGAGGGCAGCAAGGCATTCGCAAAAAAATTTATGCACCGGCATGGCATCCCCACCGCGTCTTACCGCAAATTCAGTGCAGAGGAGGTGGTGGAGGGAAAAAGATTCATTGATGCCATGCAGCCGCCCATTGTGCTGAAGGCTGACGGGCTGGCTGCCGGCAAGGGCGTCATCATCTGCCAAAGCCATGACGAGGCGAGGATGGCGTTGCAGGAAATGCTGGCTGGCAAGTTTGGCGAGGCAAGCAAGTGTGTGGTTATCGAACAGTTTCTGAAGGGCATCGAATTTTCCGTATT
>DATLYB010000215.1:0-6595 GCA_035575215.1 Chitinophagales bacterium | reverse complement strand
CACTGCCAGGCTGGGTAGTTTGTGCCTCTGCTGAAAACACGGCAATTGATATGATAAGGAAAGCGGGTAGGATTTTCATGACTTGCGGTAATTTAATCCAGCCGGGCTATCACTGTCTTTCCGCCCTTAACTTTCTGCTTCAAATCAACTTCCAGTTTCGTATTAAGCGGAAGGAAAAGGTCAATGCGTGAACCAAATTTAATAAATCCGAGCTGTTTTCCCTGCTCTATTTCGTCACCCTCTTCGCAATAGTTTACGATACGCCTGGCCAGCACGCCTGCAATTTGCCGCACCAGCACCTCAAAACCGTTGTCATCCTCAATCACCACCGAAGTGCGCTCATTCTTTACCGATGATTTCGGATGCCAGGCAACCAGATATTTTCCAGGATGGTATTTGGTGTATTTCACTTCCCCGCTGATGGGCGTCCAGTTCACATGCACATTGGTGGGTGACATGAAAATGGACACTTGCAGGCGCTTGTCTTTGAAGTATTCAGGCTCATATACCTCTTCGATAGCTACCACTTTTCCATCGCAGGGGGATATCACGATATTGTCGTCTGCCACGATATAGCGCTTCGGGTTACGGAAGAAATAGGCGGTGAAAAGAAACAGCGCGACAGATAAGATGGTGGAAAATAAAATCACATCTTCACTGCTGACAAGCTGCCGCACAGCAACATTGAAAATCAGCAGCATCACTGTTAGGCCCGCAAGAATCCTGTATCCTTCTTTGTGAATGGTTGTCATAGGTTAACAACTATGTTAAGAGAAGCAAAATTAAATAATCATTCAGCATCCTTTCTTAATCTTAATCAACTTATGTTATCAGCAGAATATAAGCCGCTGCAAAAGGAACCGCAAATATAAATGCATCAAACCGGTCAAGAAACCCTCCATGCCCCGGGAAAAAACGGCCTGTATCCTTAATGCTGACGCTCCGCTTGAACATTGAAACTATCAAATCGCCCATCGTGGCTACAATCCAGATAATCAAAGCAAGCACCAGCCAGTTTGCCAATGTCAGAATTCCGAAAATCAGATAAAGTAATCCTGCCACCAGCAGACAGCCAAATGCTCCTCCAAAAAAGCCCTCCACGGTTTTGTTGGGAGAGATGCGCTCCAGAAATTTATGCCTGCCTAATAGCGAGCCGAAAATATAAGCTGCTGCATCATTCACCCACACAAGAAATAAAATCCCCAACGCCAGCCGGGGTTCATAATTATCATGTGAAACTGCCACGTAATTAAGGATTGCGAATGGGATGGATACGTAGATAATGCCGGTTATGTTTTGAGCGATATTGGCAAGAGGGCGTGAGGATTCAGAAAAAATTTCAAGCGCAAAAAATGAAAAAAGCAGGCAGGTGGGAAGCAGGTAAATGCTGCCTGCTGACACCCCCTTGCTTACCAGCAGCGATGAAAGGAAGGTTGCCAGTCCTGTGAGGATGCCCAACGGCATGTAAATCAGGCTCACCCGGTTTGCCTCCCGCGTGTAGCTGATGATGGTGAAATACTCATAGAGGCTGAAGGTGATGATGGCTCCCATCAGCACAGAATACGACCATACATTCCAGAGGATACCACCCACCATCACCGCTACAAAAACAATGGCAGTCTGTACCCTGATGAAAAAGTTACGCATCAAATACGTTTTTGATGAGGTGGGTCGCTTTCAGCACATCTTCTTGCTTGACATATAATTCAGCTTCTCCGATTATCAGGGATGAATCCCGTTTATTGATGATAACGGCCTGAATATCTTTTCCCTGCAAAAAGTTTTTCACCATCTCCGCCTTAACCACATCGGAAGTCGCATAGATTTTAACCCAATCCTTTTCCATCCTGAATTCGAGGCGGTTGTTTTCGCTGGGCGGCAAGGTCAAAGATATAAATTGCAGCAAACAGAAATACGGTTGCTGTCATGGTGATGTAAGGCGGAAATGCGTTCATCTCATCAATGTTCAGCGATATTTTTCCGGTTTGAAAAAGATAGACCATCACCACCTGCACCCCGTTATTCAGGAAGTGGGCGAATATCGGCAGCCAGAGATTTCCGCTCCAGAAAAACAAATAGCCGAAGAGAATTCCAAGCAGCATGCGGGGGAAGAATCCATAAAACTGAAAATGGATGAAACTGAAAAACATGCCCGTGACAATGATGGCTATATGGGCATCGCCTGTCGCTTTTTGCAGCAATTGCTGCAGGGTGCCTCTGAAAAGCAGTTCTTCCACGATTGCCGGGACAATAGCAATCATCAGAAAATTAACCATTAAATCATAGACGCTCCGCATGACGAGCAGCGATTCAAGCAGCTTTTGGTTCTTGTCTTCAAGATGGCGAAGATAATTTTCCAGCCCTTTGAATACTGCGGGCAGTTGCATCCTCTGGTTGATATCGAGCGCCCACAGGATAAGAGGCGCTGCCAGCACCACTATCAGGATGGTCAGAAGCGTCAGATTAAGCGGAGGCATCTTGTTCAATCTGAAAAAAGACCACTCTCTTGGTTTGCTGATAAGCATGAAAATCAAGGGAGGAACACCGAAGATTCCAATGGAAATGATGATTTGCAGAAAGCGTACGAGGTGAAGATTTTCCATTTCCACCTGCTCGGAAGAAGTAATCACTTCATACACTTCCTGACCGTAAAACAGCAGCAGAAAACCGGCAGCAAACAGGTTGAAAAAAAGAAAGCTGCCCATCCACACCATGAAAAACAAGCCAAGCCGTTCAAATGGAGTTCGCTGTTGAAATTCTGTCATTCAAAAATCTGCGGAACTATCGTAAATCAGATTTAATCTGCGGTCGTAAATTTACACTTTCCTTTAAGCCAGCCAATTGATGGTTAAAATCGGAAACATCGAGTTGGGGGAATTTCCGCTGCTGCTTGCGCCCATGGAAGACGTGAGCGACCCGCCTTTCCGCGGGCTTTGCAAGAAGCATGGCGCTGATTTGATGTTCACCGAATTCATCTCTTCAGAAGGCTTGATTCGCTATGCAGGCAAAAGCGTTCAGAAGCTTGACATCTTTGATTACGAGCGTCCCATCGGTATTCAGATTTTCGGGGGTGAAATAGAGTCCATGCGCAGGGCGGCTGAAATTGTACAAGAAGCAAATCCCGATATTCTCGACATCAATTACGGCTGCCCTGTTACCAAAGTGGTATGCAAGGATGCAGGAGCGGGCATCCTGCGAGACATCCCCAAAATGGTAAGGCTCACCGCTGAAATAGTGAAGTCAACCGCATTGCCAGTGACCGTAAAGACACGCCTGGGCTGGGATGACAATACCAAATACGTAGTGGAAGTTGCCGAGCGGTTGCAGGATGTCGGTATAAAAGCCATTTCCATCCACGGACGCACCCGGAAGCAAATGTACAAGGGGGAGGCTGACTGGACGCTGATTGCAGAAGTGAAAAATAATCCCCGCATGAATATCCCTGTGTTCGGAAATGGCGATGTGGATACGCCTCAGAAAGCCAAACTGATGCGCGACACCTATGGTGTTGATGGCATCATGATTGGCAGGGCTTCCATCGGGCATCCATGGATTTTCAGGGAGATAAAACATTACCTCGCCACTGGCGGAACGCTTCCTCCGCCCGCTCTCGATGAAAGATTGGAAGCTTGCCGCGAGCACGTGATTCGTTCGGTGGCATGGAAGGGCGAGAAATTAGGCATCCTTGAAATGAGGCGGCATTATGCGAATTATTTCCGGGGCTTTCCCAGCGTGAAGCAGTTGCGGACTAAGCTTGTTACGGCTGAAACCTTGGCTGACGTTATGGGGATTTTGGATTCACTTCCCCTCACCCTCGCAACGGCATCTTCTGAACTCGATGAAGCGGCATAATGTTTATCATAATGTCATTTTTACCGTTTCAATAAAAAGGCACGTGATTTGAAAAAACTAAGTTTAATTTTTAATCAAAACAAAATCGCAAAATGAGTTATTGGGTTCTTATTCTTATCATCTTCGCAGCAAGCTGGCTGGTAGGAGCCATGCTGAAAAGCAAATTCCATAAGTACTCGCAGGTGGGAACTTCCACCGGCTTGAGCGGTAAGGAAATCGCTGAAAAGATGCTGCGCGACCACAACATCACGGGCGTGCAGGTCATCTCCGTTCCCGGACAATTGACCGACCACTACAATCCGCTGAAACGCACCGTCAACCTCAGCCCCGAAGTGTATCAGGGCAGAAGCGTAGCGGCTGCTGCGGTGGCTGCGCATGAATGCGGGCACGCGGTGCAGCATGCCCGGGCTTACATGTGGTTGCAGATGCGCTCGGCTTTGGTGCCGGTGGTGAGCGTCACCTCACGGTGGATGCAGTGGGTGATTCTCGCAGGCATCCTGCTGATTCAGGTTTCTATCATCCCGCTCACTATCGGAGTGGCGCTGTTTGCGATGACCACCCTGTTTGCCTTCATCACCCTGCCGGTTGAATTCGATGCCTCACGCAGAGCTTTGGTGTGGCTGGAGAGCACGCGAATGACCACCCGCCAGGAACATGATATGGCGAAGGATGCCCTGAAATGGGCGGCAATGACCTATGTAGTGGCAGCATTGGCATCACTTGCTACGCTGCTGTATTACCTTTCGATGCTGAACAGAAGAAGGTGACCTAAGCTTCTTCTTTTTCCCTTGCAAACCTCAGCAGCATGTAGGTTTCAAACACCTTGTAGATGAAAAACATAAGGAAAAAGGGAATCACAAACATCTTTTTGTTGTCGGGATCAATGTAAATCACAAATGCCGCAAGAAACGCCATACTGATGAGAAATTTCGCAGCCAGTGTTCCGAAAAAGATGTTGAAGAAAAAAGGCTTCCTGATACTGCGTGAATTGTAATAGCCTGAGAAAAGCGTAAGCCCCATGAAAAGAAACAGGCATATCCAGGTAAAATACCGGTAAGGTTGGAAGAAGGTGAAATAATCGAGGCTCAGAACAGACAGAATCACGATGAGAAAGAAGGTGAGCTTGAAAATTTTTCTGACGAAATAGCGAAACTTCATAGAGGGGTTAATACAATCCGCAAATTCGGGAATAAATCTGAACAATTCAGAAGCCTGCCTCAAACTGCCTCAAAAACCGCACATCGTTCTCAAACAGAATCCGGATGTCTTTGATTTGATACTTCAGCATGGCGATGCGCTCGATGCCCATGCCAAAAGCAAAACCTGTATAAACGCTGCTGTCAATCTTGCAATTCTCCAGCACCTGCGGGTCCACCATGCCGCAGCCCAGAATCTCTACCCAGCCGCATCCCTTGCACACCGGACATCCCTTTCCACCGCAGATGAAGCAGGACACATCCAGTTCAGCTGAAGGTTCCGTGAATGGGAAATAGGAAGGACGCAGCCTGATGCGGGTATCTTTTCCGAACAACTCCTGGGCAAAGTACAGGAGCGTCTGTTTTAAATCAGCGAATGAAACATCTTTATCAACATACAACCCTTCCACCTGATGGAAGAAACAATGGGAGCGGGCCGATATGGTTTCATTGCGATAGACACGTCCCGGACAAATCACACGAATGGGAGGTTTTTGGCTTTCCATCACGCGCACCTGCACGGTGGACGTGTGCGTGCGCAGCATCCATTGCTGGTCTTCGGTGATGAAATAGGTGTCCTGCATGTCGCGGGCGGGATGGTCGGGCGGAAAATTCAGCGCGGTGAAGTTGTGCCAATCGTCTTCAATCTCCGGACCTTCGGCAATCGTATAGCCGATGCTGCTGAAAATGTCAACGATTTTCTTGCGAACGATGGAAACCGGATGGCGCGAGCCAAGTTCAAGCGGTTCACCCGGCAGCGAAAGGTCAATGGCGGAAATGCGCGCTGCGGCAGACTCAAATTGCTTCTTAAGCGATTCATACTTTGATTCCGCATCCTGCTTCAGGGTGTTCAGCAGCAGTCCGAAATTTTTTCTCTCCTCAGCAGGCACTTCTTTCACCATGCTGAACAAATTTTTCAGCTTCCCCTTGCTTCCTAAAAATTCGATTCTGAACTGCTCTAACTCATGAGGGGATTTTATTTCCGCCTGCCTGATTGCTGACAGCACCTTCTGCGCTTCATCAAAATGCTTGTTGACCTGTGTTTCCATAAACGGCTAAAATGGGGCAATGCAAGCCTTACCAATCATCACTACTTTCTGTTTGTACCGGACGCGCCATGGCCTCCTTCAGTTTGCTGATTACGTCCCTGATATGTGTATCTACCTGCCTGACATAATTCAGTTGTGTTTCCTTGTCAGGAGACGATTCATCGAGCCACGCTTCAATGTAAACCTTTGGCGTAGCCAGTTTGAAGATGTCGTCAATCTGGTACTTGTACCTGCCCTCTTTTACCTGCACCTCGATGGAATACCTCACCTGACCGGAATTGAATCGTTCGCCTTTGGCAAGCGTTTTAAAAATGTTTATCCCGTGCTGTGCTGAAATTCTGCCATTGATGGTATCCTGTTCCTTCAGCACGCTTGCCGGGTTGGGAAAATACGTCTTAAACCAGTGCAGGGCGCGGGCATACAACTCCTTTTGAGCCACCCCGTTCACTTGAACCACTTCAGTATAAATTACCTTGCCTGTCTTTTCATCAATCGGAA
>DATLYB010000214.1:0-2419 GCA_035575215.1 Chitinophagales bacterium | reverse complement strand
CGCTTGATTTCGCGAACCAGACTGCTCGCGCTTTGCTTTTTCTGTTCCATGTTGTGAGATTTTTTTCAGTGATTAAATATCACAAATCCCACATTACCTTTACCCTATGTTTTGTCCAACTTGCGCTGACAATTTACACCGCCTATTACAAATTTGAATTGTTCAGCGCGAAAGAAACGAAGGAAATCCAGAAACCCGCTGATGAATGGGCAAAATCAAAAAAGCTTACTGCGGTGATTAATGCTGGCATGTACCAGGCTGATGGCTACACCAACACCGGGTATATGAAAAACTATGATTTCATCAATAACCCGGCTTTGAACAGCAAATACAATGCGGTGGTCGCTTTTAACCGGAAGAATGATTCTGTTCCTGAATTCCAGATTATTGATTTGAAGTGCCAGAACTGGGATGAACTGAAAGCTCAATACCACACCTTAATTCAGGGCATCAGGATGATTGACTGCAATCAAAAAAATGTGTGGAGTTATCAGGAACAAAGGTGGAGCATTGCCGCGATTGGCACCGATAAAAGCGGGAATGTACTATTTCTCCACGCCAGCTATCCCTACCGAGTACATGATTTTATTAATATGCTGCTTAAGTCATCGCTCGACATTAAAAATGCCATGTACTTAGAGGGCGGACCTGAAGCCTCATTTTATTTGAATCACTTGATAAAAATCGAGCAAGTAGGAAGCTATGAAACCGGCTTCAGGGAAGATGATGACAACTACCATTTCTGGGCAATACCGAATGTAATCGGGATAACCAAAAAATAATAGATGGATTCAATTGACAACAGACTCAGGTTTTGAGGGTGTGTCTGTTGGAAAACTCCGCGACATTATTTGCGGAGTTTTTTGTTTTCAAGGCACCCCTATCGAATTCATCGCGCAAAAGTGCGAGAGAAAGCAACTTTACTCCTCCCATTTCTGACGTTATCGTACTCACTAATCAGCAGTGAAATCACCTCACGTGAGTATTGATAAGGCTGGCTTGTGGAAATACTTTTGAGTTGTTCATTCTTTATTAACCTCAAAACCAAAAGCCATGAAAACCCAAATTTTCCAAAAACAAAATTCAGCGAAAAGTTTTTTAACACTTTTTGCTGAAAAAGCTTCTTCTAAAATGAGCGCTGCCATCATTTTGCTCATGATAGCCGCTATTTTAAATTCCAGTTGCTCAGTCAGCCGTTGTGCCGGACACCATCCGTACACCGGAAAAAAGCTTCATACAGGATATTCACCGGGCAGATAAGCATTGTATTTCATTAACCTTAAAATAAAAATCGCCATGAAACCACTTAATTCCAAAATAATAAAAATTTTGCTGCTGCCGGTTCTTGTTTTCAACGCTTATACCTGCACCGGACAGGTGAAAGATGCATTGAATGAATTAAAAGCCAGGCAGGAAATCTATAAAAGTTGGGCAGAGTCCGTGAAAACCGGGAATCAGGCTCCCGATTTCCGCTATCAGGACATCAGGAACGACACTGTTCAGTTGTCATCCTTATTGGGAAAACCGGTAGTTCTGTTTATTTGGGACGGATGGTGTCCCTATGCTGAAACGCAGATTACCGCCTATGAAAAGCTGAAAAATCAATTCAGAGGAGATAACATCGCCTTTGTCACCATTGCCACTGACGTACCGAAAGAATACTGGGAAGTTTATGTAAAGAAGAATAATCACAAGGATATCCAATTATGGTCTGGCGGAAATAATGAACCCCCTGCCTTCAATTATCTGCTGAAAGACATAACCACCTGGCAGGAATTAGACCCCGCATCCGTGAAAACACGGGAGTTTAAAAAAGCGGTGGATAGCGGAATTACCATCATCCCCGTTAATTATATGTTTGTGGTTATTGATGCAGATGGGAAAATAGTTGACAACAATATTGTCCGCATTTCGAATAATCGCATTTTAGAAGAAAAGATATACAGCCTCTTGAGAACTGCCAACGAAAAGTATCCCTGACAACGGGCAGCTACGAAACCGGCTTTCGCGAGGATGATGATAATTGGCAATTCTGGGCGATACCGAATATTATCGGGATTATTAAGAAAATAACAAGTACACCCGGACTTCCTCCTCTGCAAGCAATGAGGTTACAACAGGCAGCCGGTTTTGAGGAATGCCTCCGTTGCCCCCGCGACACTGCGTTGCGGGGTTTTTGTTGTTCTTCATTCCGCTTCCCCTTCTTTCTTTCTACCTTATAATGCAGGAAATCAAACCATGAAATATAGAAACAGCGATTAGTTAAGTAATGGCAGAACTGGAAAAGATGATATTCATCACCTCCCACAAAGTGAGAAAGCCCGTGTGCAATTTTTTAGGGTTGCTCCAGGCTTTGGATGATGACAACCTGCCGCAGGCTCGCCTGAAAACGATTTGCCGCTACCTCAAATCATCAGCC
>DATLYB010000213.1:0-4477 GCA_035575215.1 Chitinophagales bacterium | reverse complement strand
GGTTTCGTTATCCCTGCGCGCGAGGATGCCACCGAAAATTTTAGGGTGAAGCGTCTTTACCCTGCCGCCAAGAATAGATGGATAGGAGGTAGTATCTTCCACGGAAATCACTTGGGCGCCTTCCCGCTCGATAAACGATTTTGTACCTCCGGTGGAATAGAGCGTTACCCCCAATTTTTTCAGCTCACTGATAACGGGTGCAAGATTTTCCTTATTGTACACCGAGATGAGTGCTGATTTTATTTTTTTCAAAGTGGTGCGGTTGGCGTCTTTGGATGTCGCAGCTAATGTTTCCATCATAATCTTACAGGTTCTTGGAGGAGAATTTTTTCAATCACTTTCGGATAGTATTCGTGCTCAAGCCTTTGAACTTTAGCTTCCAGCGTAGTAGCATCATCATCCGGTTCCACGCTGCATTTTTTCTGGAAGATGATTTCACCTTCATCATAGCGTTCGTTCACATAATGAACCGTAATGCCTGTTTCCGTTTCCTTTGCGTTCAGCACCGCCTCATGCACTTTTCTGCCGTACATACCCTTGCCGCCATGCCTGGGCAGCAGCGCAGGATGAATGTTGATGATTCTGTTGGGATAATTTTCAAGCACGTAGGCAGGCACATACCATAGGAATCCGGCCAGCACGATGAAGCTGATTTCATGCCGGCTGAGCACTTCAAGCAATTCCTGCGAATCATACAGGTTTTCCTTCGTAACTACTGCCACCGGGATCCGGTTTTTTTTGGCTACTTCAATCACACCTGCATCCGGATGGCTGCTCACCACCAGCCCCACCGCCACATCCCTGCTGTTTCTGAAATAATTGATAATGGCTTCTGCGTTGGTTCCCTTTCCCGAGGCGAAAATCGCAAGATGAATCATTCTGAAGCAAAATTAGAGGAAATGAGGCAGATAAAATGATACCTTTCTCCCTAACTTCGTTACCTTTATTTCATGAAAAAGGCACTCATCACAGGCATCACCGGACAAGACGGAGCCTACCTTGCGGAGTTTCTGTTAAGAAAGGACTATGAAGTGCATGGCATTAAGCGCAGAAGCTCGCTTTTCAACACCGACCGCGTTGACCACCTTTACCAAGACCCGCACGAGCCTGACGTGAAATTCAAGATGCATTATGGCGACATGACCGATACCGCCAGCCTCATCAACATTGTGAAGGAAGTGCAGCCTGACGAGATTTACAACCTTGCGGCACAGTCGCACGTGAAAGTTTCATTTGAAATCCCCGAATACACTGCCAATGCCGATGCCTTGGGCGCGCTGCGCCTGCTGGAGGCGATACGTATCCTGGGATTGGATAAGAAAACAAAATTTTTCCAGACGTCTTCTTCTGAGATGTACGGCAAAGCGCAGGAAATTCCACAGACGGAGAAGACGCCTTTTTGTCCAAGAAGTCCCTACGCCATTGCCAAGCTTTACGCCTACTGGATTACCGTCAACTATCGTGAAGCTTACGGCATCTTTGCCTGCAACGGCATCCTGTTTAACCATGAAAGTCCCATCCGTGGCGAAACCTTTGTGACGCGGAAAATCACCCGCGCGGTAGCACGCATCAAGCTCGGCTTGCAGGAAAAGTTATTCATCGGAAATCTGGATGCCAGCCGCGACTGGGGACATGCCAAGGATTACGTGCGCGGTATGTGGCTGATGATGCAGCAGCCGGAGCCGGATGACTACGTGCTGGCAACGGGGAGAAGCGTTACAGTGCGGCAGTTTGTGACGATGGCTTTTCGTGAGGCGGCTATCGAACTGGAATGGAAAGGCAAGGGACTGGACGAAAGGGGAATCAATAAAGCCACCGGAGAAGCGCTGGTGATTGTTGACCCTAACTATTTCCGACCCACTGAGGTGGATTATCTGATTGGGGATTATTCAAAAGCCAAAAAGAAACTCGGTTGGGAACCTACATTTACACTGGAAGATTTGATTAAAGACATGGTATTATCCGACATCGCCCTGTTCAGCAGAGACAAATACTTAATTGAGGGAGGGCATCAGGTAATGAGCGGCAATGAGTGAAGGCAGTAAAATCTACATTGCAGGCCACTGCGGCTTGGTCGGTTCGGCTATTTTGAGAAAGCTGAAGAAGGAGGGCTATTCAAATTTCATTCTCAGAACTTCAAATGAACTCGACCTGCGCAATCAATCCGCTGTTGCGGATTTTTTCCAAAAAGAAAAACCTGAACATGTTTTCCTTGCTGCCGCCAAAGTAGGAGGCATCCATGCGAACAACACCTGCCGCGCTGAATTTATTTATGACAACCTGATGATTCAAAGCAATGTGATTCATCACTCGTATGTGAATGGCGTGAAAAAGCTGGTCTTCTTTGGCTCATCATGCGTCTATCCCAAATTAGCACCGCAGCCATTGAAGGAAGAATACCTGATGACCGCCCCCCTTGAATATACCAATGAGCCTTATGCTGTCGCAAAAATCGCAGGCATCAAAATGTGTCAGGCTTACCACAGCCGGTATGGATGCAATTTCATCACGCTGATGCCCACCAACCTCTACGGGAAGAATGACAAATACGATTTGGAAAAATCACATGTGCTGCCCGCGCTGCTCCGAAAATTTCATGAGGCAAAATTCAACAATGCCCCCCATGTGACAATATGGGGGACCGGCAACCCAAGAAGGGAATTTCTGCATGTGGATGATTTGGCAGATGCCGCTTTTTTTCTTTGGAAAAATTACAACGACCCGGAAATCATCAATGTAGGCACAGGTGAGGAAATAACCATCAAAGAACTCGCTTTGATGATTAAAGAAATTGTCGGCTACGAAGGCGCTCTCATTTTCGATTCAACAAAACCTGACGGCACTCCCCGCAAGCTGCTCGATGTGTCGAAGCTCAGCAACCTGGGCTGGAGATATACCATCCCGCTGAAAGAGGGAATCCAATCCACCTATAAGGAAATGGTGGCGCAGCACTATTCCGGCAGAGCGGTGTTCATCTGAGTGTTGCGAATAAATCCGCTTTTGACCGCGGACGCAACTCCTCTTTCCATTCAAACCCTTTCAATAAAAAATCCTTTGGCGCAACGTATTGGATAGGATAAAACGCGGCATCAGGCTGTGTGAGGAAGGTGATGCGGCTCACGTGCTCGTCTTTCAGGTAAATCCACATGCTGCTGCACGCGGCTCTGTTCACTCCGATGAATGCTTCGTTTTCATCGGTGCCGTAGTAAATGCTTTCGCCATTGCCTTCGGCTAACAAGCGGTCTAATTTTTTGTCTTTGAAATAACCGTAGATGTGCCTGCCCTTGATTTGGTTGAACAGCTCGCCATGCGCCTTGCTGGCGATGAAACCGTTCTCATACAATTCAACCCTGTCAATCTTTTCGTGGCGAAGCTGAATGGAGATGGTATCGCCTGTAAGCTGGTTTACGTCATTCCACAATACTGGATTTTTATACATCATGATGGCGGAATCACGGTATGAAAACACCAGCGAGTCGCACACCCCCTGCAAGCTGGATTTGAAGATTCTTACGCGGGGATAGGCAAAAAACTCAGTGACGTCAGCTATGGTGTCTTCGCGCGACCTGAGCGTGTCGGCAGATAGAAAAAGAGAGTCGTCATCAACAAGGTAGGTAAGCAAAGCGCTGTCAGTGGCGGTGATGCGTTGTTGTTGAGTGTAATAAACTGCCCGGTTGCCCGAAAGAATCACATCCATCGTAGTATCGGTCCAGCGGAAATTTTTGTAAGCTTGCCCGAAACCTTTTCGATTGTCATAGTAAAGGCTGTCAGCCCAAATCCTCTGCGCTTCGCTGGAGAGCCGCGTGTTTTTTCCGAACACGGAGATTTCGGTGTTGGTATCATACCAGCCCGATTCGCAATAAATTTTTTCCTTCGGACGATAGATTTCAGCAGGACCGTAAAAGTGCGCGATTTCCGCCTCCGTATTGTACACCAGCGTGTCGGTATGGACCTCATAGTCCTTTCCCTTCACCGTAACAGCGCCTTTGAAATGGGCGTCTTTGGCAGAGGTGAAGTAGTAACCCCTCTTGCTCGTAATGGTCATGCCGCGGGCAATCACTTTACCGCCATCATCATAAGCCGCTTGCTTCAATTCGGTATTGTAAATCATCTTTGATGTTTCCAGGGTGGCGCTGTCCTGCATCACCCGCACGTTGCCAAAAAGCGTGGCGATTTTCCTTTCTCCGTCATATTTGAGCGAATCTGAATACACTTTTGTCTGCGCATCATGGATAAAAACGCGTCCGAAGGCATCCACGGCATTAACGTAATTGTAGAACAAAGCGCTGTCGCAGGACATCAGGATGTCATTTTGCTTCAGCCTGACGTTGCCCGTCAGTTTTCTTGCGCGGTGGAGCGTATCCATCTTCAGGGCGTCAGCGCCAATGATTTCAATTTTTTGAGATTGTGAGAAGGAAGGGCAGGGAACCAGGAAGGAAAAGACAACCAGCAATCCGCAATATTTTTTGGACATCGC
>DATLYB010000212.1:0-6975 GCA_035575215.1 Chitinophagales bacterium | reverse complement strand
CGTATCGCCCCCTTACACTATCGCAGGCTGGAATTGGGATTTTGGCGACAGCCAGGTTTCCAGCCTGCAGCACCCCGCCCATATCTACGCGGCTCCGGGCGCTTACACGGTGACGCTCACCGCCACCACCAGCTCCGGCTGCTCCAGCACGCAAGCAAGCAGCGTGACCGTGCATGAACTGCCCGTGCTGACCCTGACGCCCGCGCCCGCCACGTGTTTCGGGCAAAGCAACGGTGCCATCACCCTTGCAGTCGCCAACGGGCTGCCCGGCTACACCTTCATCTGGAGCAACGGAAACACCACGCAGCACCTCACCGGCATTCCCGCAGGAAATTACTCAGTGACGGTGACAGACGCAAACTCCTGCACGGCAGCCGGAAACGCCACCGTCAGCCAGCCCTCAGCGGGAATAACGATTACTGCCGTTGATTCCATGAGCGCCTCCTGCTTCGCCTATAATGACGGCTACATCACCATCACCGCCACGGGCGGCAACGGCACGCTGAATTACAATTGGTCAAACGGAGTTTACAGCGCAAACAATCCCAATCTTATAGCCGGAACGTATGAGGTGACGGTGACGGATGCCAACGGCTGCTCCGCCACCGCAAGCTATGCGATTACCGAGCCGCAGCAACTGCTTCTCGATGTGACGCCCAGCGACACCACCGTGAAATTCGGAGTGCCGCTGCAACTGACGGCTGCGCTTTCGCCTCCCGACCCCAGCGCCACCATCGCCTGGACCCCCGAACGCGACCTCTCCTGCTATGACTGCTATGCTCCGCAGATGACAGGAACCGGCACCGTGGTTTACACAGTGAACGCCACCAACTCAGCCGGATGCCCCGCATCGGCAACAGCAACGGTCACCGTGCTGCTCGACAAGATTCTTTACATCCCCAATGCCTTCTCGCCCAATGGCGACACGCATAATGATGACTTCCGCGTTTACACCTTCGGTGACAAGCGGTTCAAAATGGCAATCTTCGACCGCTGGGGCGGTGAAGTATTCTTCACCGAAGATATCAACCAAGGATGGAACGGCACCATTGGCGGAAAAGAACCCGTTCCCGGAGTGTATGTCTATGATGTGTTCATCGAATATCTCGACCGCAGGGTTGAACGAAGACAGGGAAGCGTGGTGTTGCTCAGATAAATAATATTAAATACACTCTAAACCGGATACATTAACCTGATTTACCGGGTGTACGGCAAATTTTCGCAGAAGCCGCTAATCATTGCCAAACGTATGACCCCTGACGAGGTCAAAAATTCCCTGATGCTTGATAACTGCCGGTATGTGAACCCTGCAGGTTCAAGACCCCGGAGGGGTCATACGTTGATAGAACCAGATAACCCGAAAGATGCTCGACCCCGTTTAGGGGTCGCACCGAAAGTGCTAAAATTTCTCATGTCGTACACCCTGATTTACTGCATCAGGGAGAAGCGCAGCGTGACGCCCGCTTTGGTGTTGGTAATAGGATAAGATGCGGAAGTGGCGGGAATGGAGCGGTTGCGGTCAAAAAAGATGCGGATGTTAAGGCGGTTGTTAATCACATAATCAATAGAAGGCGACACGCGAATGGTTTTCATGCCCCGCGTAGGCTCGCTCACCTGCTGGTCGAGCCGCTGATTAAAGGTCACGTTGTCGCGAAAAGAGAAATCAAACTTGAAATTGATTTCATTGGGCAGCTTCTTCTTTTTCCCTTTGAACTTAAACGGCAGCGTCAAACCTTTCAGGCGGTAGCCGAAGCCGAAGGTGACCTCCGTGGTCTTTGATTCGCTCACCTGGTAATCCACCAGCCCCAGCGCAAGGTTGCGCGTTTTCTTGAAATCAAACTTGGTGGTCATATTGTTTTTCCACGTGATGTCCACCCCGATGAGCGGGGAAAACTGCTCGGTAATCACTACCTGCGGAATGCTGTAATACGAAATGAAATTGTTCGAGAGCGAATCAATCTTAGAAGGCTGGAAATAACCGTTTCCTTCGAAATACAAGTCAGTGATATAACTGTTCACCGTGTAAGTTGACGTGTAGCCATGCGTGATGTTGATGGTGTTCACCGCTTTTTTCATGAAGGGGATATTGCTTAATCCGTTGTAGGTAATCCGCCAGTTGGGAAGCGGAAATACATCAAACGGGTCGAGGCTGATGCTGCCGATGTCCTTTCCCCGGTAAGCGGCAATGAAGGCAGGAATGAGCACATCCTGGCTGTAAGGACCGTAGCCGTAGCGGTATCGGCTGTAATCCACATCGCCCGTGTCAGACGGCAGCTGGAAGTTGCCCGTTGAGTTAGGATTGCCGCTGGCAAGCCGCGCGGAGATGATGCTGCGGTAATCATCCTGAAACTGCCGGAACGCCTCGGTGAATCCCTGGTCATCGGCTTTGCGGAACATTGTTCTCACCGCGATGTAAGAAACCGTATAGCTGCCGGTGGTAGTGGGCGTCAGATGCCCGAAGGGACCGGTGGTAAACTGCTTTTTGAAATATTCGGAATAATTTTCAGAAACGCTCTTGGTAAGGGTGAGGTCCACCTTGAAATCGCGGAAGGGCTCAACGGTCGCTTTGGCGTCCAGAGTTCTGGTGGTGAACTGCAGCACCTGGTAATTGAGGTTGGTGTCAGCAGTAATCCAGCCTTTGGAAGCGGCATCGTCCAGCCATCGCTGCGTGGGCTGATAGCCGAAAACGAAGTTGAGCCCGGGGGTGGTGAACCCGTCAGTGAGCCCGATGATTTTGGTGCGCGGCAGAAAACCGGGCACCGTGGTGCCGTTGTTGATGCCGTAGTTCACCGACACCCGCTTCAGCGCGATGAACGGCCTGACGAAGGGCGACACGGCAGGGCTTTCCGGGTTGATGATTTTGTTCTTGTCAGTCTGCAGCTTCCTGATTCGCTGCTTCTTCTCCTTGCGCTCTTTCTTCAGTTTTTTGATTTCTTCGCCCTTGCTGGGAATGGTGTCTTTCTTCAGCTCCCTGATTCGCTCGCTGAGCTTTTCAATTTCTTTCTTCAGCTTTTCAATATCGCTGTCAATTTTCTCACGCTTCTTCTTCGCCTCTGAAGCTTTCTTGTCGCGTTCCTTTTTCTTCCAGTCCTGCTCGGTGCGCGCCTTGCTTGAATTGTAGGGACGAAGCAGCCTGAACTTTTCGTAGAACTTTTTGAAATCCACCTCTCCGTTCAGCTTGATGTCGCGCGTGTTGCTGATGATGTTGCCCAGCGGATTGGGACCAATCAATCCCGTGCTTAAATCGCGGTATAGCGTGCCGGTAATCCAGGTGTAGCTGGTGGTATAGCCGCCCCGCGCCTGCAGCCAGTCAATGGCCGGAATCTTGTTCAGCGGAGCATTGTAGCTGGCGCTGAAATTATGCTGGTAGCGCGTGGTCCGTCCTCCCTCAAAGATGTTTGACCACACGGAATCTTTCTTCTCTTTGGTATCCAGCCTTCCGGGCGGCTCGTCAATGGCGGCATTATTGATGGCGTTGAAATCAAGCGTCAGCGATTTGAAGGGATTGTACTTCAGCCCGTATATCCTGTCCCAGGTGAAATACTTTTCGTAGGTGGGGTCTGGCGGCAGCTCATCGTCAATGATGCGCAAACGGGTTTCCCCAAACTGCCGGTTGAAATCAGTGGAGAAACTGAGGCTGTTGGGAATGAAGTTGATGTTGATGTCGCGGATGATGTCGAGATACTTGCTTTTGCTCCTGATAGCTTTCCCAAACGGAGTGAGGTATTTCGCCTGCGGAGAGAAATTGTATCCCATCGAAGCCTTGTATTTTTTGATTTGGTCGCTTTCGATGAAGGCGGTGCTTCTCACCGTGTTGGTGTAGGCGAAGGTGAAATTCAAATTCGAGGGATGATAGAATCTGATTTTTTTATCGCTGCGCGCAGGTACGAACCGCACATTGGTGAAGTTGAGGCTCTTGATGGTTTCCCTTGCCTGCACCTGCCGCTTGTAATCCCTGCGTCCGGTGGCGATGCTGCTGAGCTTGTCGCTGAGGGGCACATCCAGCTCATACGGGTCAAATTCGGGCGTGCTGAATTTCTGCGAGATACCGCCATACATCGGGATGCGCAGCCCCGCTTTTTCGGGAAGGAATTTTCCCAGCTCAATATTTCCTGCGAAATCATACTGCCAGAAATTATCCTTGTAGCGCTCCTGCACCTTCTGCTCGATTTGCCCGTAGCCAATCGAATGGGTGAGCGCGGAGAAGGTGAATCCGCCCAGGTCAGCCAGCTTGGTTTCCATGCGTGCCGTTGCCGCCCAGCCGCCCTCTTCATCCAGCCCCGTCAGGCGAAATTCATTAAACCAAACCTCGGCACATTTCGGCCTGCCGTCATCCTCCAGAGTGCCGTTGATAAGCGTGGCTTTCGGATTCCTGATGCCAAGCATGGCGGTTTTCACCAATCCCAGGTCGGGATTACCCACCACTGTAAAGCGGTTGCCTTTGCTGTCGGTGATGACAAACGGGGAAGTCGGGTCGGCACCCGGCTGGGCATCGCGCAGCACCTTCACGCGGTAAAAGCTGTCAAGCGGAAGGTCAATCTCATTCGCTTCCGGCCAGATGGCCTCTCTTGACGCATCCGACAGCGGGTCATAATTGCCGGGAGGCGTGACGGTGAGCGGCAATTCGTATTCATAGTAATTATTCGTGAAGTCAGAACCCAGACGGATGAACACGCGCACATCGCCATTCTGAACCGGGTCAGACACATCGTATGACTCGCCATGAATGAACATCTTCAGCCGCTTGTAGGTGCGCAGGTCAAGATTCAGCGTTTTGTACACTGCACGCGAGTCGCCATCTTTCAAATCGCACACCAACACCTGCAAAGACTGCTCATTCTGCAAAGCCGAATAGTTGGTGGTGCTCAGGTTCTGCTCCCGCTCGATGCCGGGCGGCAGCGCGTAGGGAATGGGCTGCTTCTCGGAGTTTTCCTCCACGTTTACCGATGACACGCTGAAGAATGTCTTGCTCGACTCATCATCGGGAATGTATTCACCGGGCTCAAGCAGCGAGAAACGATACCTTCTCCATTGATTTCTCACCAGTTCCAAGCGTGCAAAGCGAACGATAACGGAGTCTTCAAACCCCGTAAGGAACATCCGCATGAAGCGGATGGATTTGAAATCGGAAATGTTGCCTACTTTGCGCTCATATTCGTCAATGGGAATTTTAAACTGATACCAGCTTACCTCGGTGGGACCGATGTCCAATTCAACGGTGTTGGTCACCTTGTCAGTAATAAATTTATCATCCATCGCAGGGCTGAGTTCCACACGATACTGGAAATACTCCTCCGTTTCATTGAGTGTGAAGTCGCGGTTGAGGTCTTCAGAGTCGGGACTGTTCGTGGCTGCCTCCGATACGGTTTGCCCGGTGCCGGATACAGGTGAATTGCCCTGCGGGTTGTTGTATTTCAGGTAGCGCTCCAGGATGGTTTTTTGCTGGGCATCATAATCATCCCCGCGGTAATAATGGTAGTTGTCGTTGGAGGGGTCATTTTGCGCTGCCAGAAGCGCGCTTGAGTTCACGATTCCGGCTAGCGTGTCGAGATAATCCTGATGGAATATCTTTTCAGCATTATCATTCAATCCGTCCAAACCCAGGTCTTGGTATTGACGCTTGTTGACGTCATTGTCAAATGAATTGGTAATCGGCTGGTTACGCGGCACCACTCCCCATGCGGTTGTATCAACCGGCACAGTGCTGCCGGGCTCCTGCAAGCCGTTCTCGAAAAACTTTCGGGAGTCTTTTAGAATGTCTTCGGAAATATTGCCGAGATTGATGTATAATTCCCCCCCGCTGGAATTCGGGTTGTAGATGAACGGGTCTTGAATCCAGAATTCGATGTATTCGGTGTTGGATGATTCGAAGTCAGTGTTGTCAAGGCTGCGCATGATGCCTCCCCAGCGCGTTTCCGGATCGTCAAGCGAGCCATCGGAGAGAACGCCTGCTGAATAGAGGGTTCTTTTTGTTTCGAAATTATAGGGACCTTTTTCCCGCGGATAGAAAGCGAGGTCGAACGTCGGGATGTTAGTGTTGATGCCCTGATAGATGGATGTTTTGTTTGGGAAGACTTCCTGTTCGGGAACTTCGCGCGTGTAAGCATTTTTCTGCTGGGGCGAATTGGCAATATGCGATGGCGTAGCGCTGTTGTTGCGAAGGAAGAGCGGGTCAATATTATACCATGCGAGCTTTGCGCGGTTAAAGCCATACCGCAGGTCGTTGGTCAGCTCTGCTTCGGGAAACAATATCCTGCCGTTCTTTGAGAGCGCATTTTTCGGGGTGCTGGCAAGCACCCAGTTGGGCACCGGATGCTTCAGATCGTAGCTGCTGGTAGTGCCTTCAAAGTCATCAATATAAACCGTACCGTCTTTTCCGATGGCACGCTGATGACCGGGCTTAAGATGCGCCATTTCAGTGTAAAGCGAAAATGATGAAGGCTCTTTGGTTTCATACAGCGGCAGCTTGTCAACCAGCCAGGTCAGGAATTGCGATTCGGTGTTATAATTGGCATCCAATCCCCATTGCAGATTTTTGATGGGGTCTTCTCCGATGTTCACTTTTTGGGTGAAGGGGCGTTCGCGCAGATGCAGCAGCGTGCCGCCCCAACTGAACTTGTCGTTTACCTTGTAATCAGCACGCATCCCGAACATGGTTTTCGTCTGGAAGCCGAACAACGCATTGTTTTCGTATGACACGTTAATGGGTACGCCTGAATTCAGCACGCCTTCATTGATGATTTTCACCCTGCCGAGCGAATAATCAATAGTGTAATCCTTTCCTTCGGTAAGCACCTGCCCGCCAGCAGTCACCTTCACTGAGCCTTGCGGAATGTTGAAAGCGCCCAGCGAAATTTCGTTGGATACGGACGATTTGAACGTGCCCTTCAGCACAAAGCGGTTGTATTGCGGAAATTGCTGCGCAATGACTTTAGTGGAATCATAAAGCTGGTCATAGACATATTTGTCAGCAAG
>DATLYB010000211.1:0-5556 GCA_035575215.1 Chitinophagales bacterium | reverse complement strand
TTTTCAACAATTCATTAAAGAAAGGAATCTGGAACACCGCCAATGCCGTTGCCGAGGCGTTTCACGGGAAAAATAAAGCCGAAATGGAATTGCTCTCCCGCCTGAAAAAACTGCTGGGTACATGAGCGATATTGCCGGTTTTCTCGTTTGTGCTGCGCTCGTCATCTTCAGCGGCATACGTCTTTCATTTCATGGCGACCGCATCGCGGAACTCACCGGGCTGGGCAAGGCATGGATAGGATTGGTGATGATGGCGTCCATCACGTCACTGCCCGAACTCATTTCCGGCATCAGCTCGGTTGCCATTGTAAAAGAACCTGACCTTGCAGCAGGCGATATTTTCGGAAGCTGCGTGTTTAACCTATTAATTCTCTCGCTCGTTGATGCTCGTCTCCATAAGCCGATTACTTCCCTGGTAAAAACAGGTCATGTCATAGCAGGATTTTTCGGGGTGATATTGGTTACCGTCAGCGCCATTGCTATTGTCGTGGCTCCTCAAACTCCCGTTGTGGGATGGGTGAGTGCATTTTCAATAGCCATCGTTTTCATTTATTTTATCGCTGTGTACGGGTTGTTCAAGTACGAACAATCTCAAACCACAGAAGCGGAAAACGCAGCGGTTGAAAACAAAGCTGCCGGATTGAAGCGCTCGCTTTTCATTTACGGAATCAACGCAATGGTGGTGGTGGGAGCCGCCTTGTTTCTTCCCTATTTCGGTGAGCGCATTGCAAACAATTTAGGTTTGACCACGTCATTTTTCGGAACGCTGTTTTTGGCCGCCACCACTTCGCTTCCGGAGCTGGTGGTTTCATTTGCATCCCTGCGGCTCGGCTCGTTTGACATGGCGGTGGGCAACCTGCTGGGCAGCAACATCTTCAACATTTTCATCCTCGCGCTGGATGATGCCTTCTACGTTGAAGGCTCGCTGTTCGCAAATATTTCATCTTCGCATTTGGTTTCCGCTATGGCGGTAATCATGATGACTGCAGTGGTTGGTCTGGGCATCGCGGCAAAGCCGCAGAGAAAAGCCTGGCTCTTCGGATTGGACTCGCTTACCATCCTGTTAATTTACGTGGCGCTGATGGTTTATCTTTTCTTTTCCCGCTGACCGGTTCTTCACGCAATCTCCGAAGATGAAAGAGGCTTAACTCCGGCTTTTTCCATTTCCAGAAGTGCTTGCTTTTCATCGTTCGGGTTCACATTCACTGCGCGAACGGCATCCGTCACCACATATGTCTTAAATCCTTTCTTTGCTGCATCTAAAGCCGACTGCTTCACACAGTAGTCTGTCGCAAGACCTGTCACATACAATTCATCCACCTGCTTTTGGCGGAGATATTTTTCCAGGTCTTCGCTGGTGGCTTCAAATGCGGAGTAACCATCATCTTTGTTTCCCGTGCCTTTAAGAAATACCTTTTCAATTTTTTCTTTTTTCAACGCAGGATGAAATTCTGCCCCCGGTGTATTACGAACGCAATGCGGAGGCCACTTCTTGAAATGCACTGTCTTTTCGGGATGCCAGTCTTTTGAGGCAATCACTAAATCGAACTTATCCATAAGCCGGTTGATGACGGGCACCACCTTGTCGCCCTCATTCACCGCCAAAGACCCGCCCGGACAAAAATCATTTTGGACGTCAACAATCAATAAACATTTCATACTCGTGCTTTTTTGGTTTTACTGAATTTTTTCAGGATGTTATTCATAATTGTTTTCCGCAGATTCATCAGCCTATCGGAGATACCTACCTTGTAAGTGTGGGGATTCTCAAAACGCTGATGCTCCTGCGGCAGCATGTTTAACCGTTTTCTGGCATATTCGGCAATCACAGCCGGAGGTTGAATTTTTACTGTAATCTTTCCTTTTTCCATCACTTTTTGAAAAAGAGGTTCAGCCGAAAAATTTTTCACACGGGTATGTTTCTGAGGCTGATGCGGATGAAAAATGACATCAGCTTTCTTTTCCGTTTCGAGTAAAATCCCATCCGCCATGAACATGCCTTCACCATTTGAGTATCTTAAGACTTTTTTTATGCCGGGTAATGTTTGTTTTTCCATACTTTCAGACAGTTTCATGCGCGGCTTGTTATCGCTCATGCAAAGCTTGTAAATACCATCCAGCGCGGCATCCGGCTGCCCTGTGACGAGTTTGGTTCCCACCCCAAAAGCATCAATCGGGGCCTGCTGTTCCAGCAGGCTTCTGATCACATATTCATCCAGCAGGTTAGAGGCAACGATTTTCACATAATGCAGCCCCGCGTCATCCAGCATCTTCCGGGCTTTCTTGCTGAGATAGGCGAGGTCACCGCTGTCGAGTCTTACGCCATAGAGCTTGTGCCCGCGCTTTTCCATCTCCCTGCCAACTTTAATGGCATTTGGGATTCCTTCATTCAGGGTATCATACGTATCCACAAGCAGGATGCAGTTATCCGGATAAACTTTTGCAAAATCACGGAATGCAGTCAGTTCGTCATCAAAACTCTGTACCCAGGAATGCGCCTGCGTGCCGGAAGTTTTCAGGTCATAATAAAATGCGCTGTACACATTAGAAGTTGCTTTTGCTCCTCCGATGATTGCCGCCCTGCTGGCATGAATGCCTCCGAGTCCCTGTGCTCTCCGAAGCCCGAAATCAACGATTATCCGGCTTCCAGCCGACCGGCATATCCGTGATGTTTTGGTGGCAATCAATGATTCGAAGTTGATGATGTTCAGAAGGAGCGTCTCAATTAGCTGGGATTCGATGATGTTCCCGCATACCCGGATGACCGGTTCATTGGGAAATATCACTTCACCTTCTCTGACGGAATGGATGTCTGCCCTGAAACGGAAATTCGCGAGATATTTCAAAAATTCTTTTTTGAAACCCAGCGAGCGCAGGTAATTCAGATCATCATCATCAAACTTTAACTCCTGTAAAAATTCCAGCAAGTCAGCCAAGCCTGCCATGAGCACATAGCCCCCACCGAACGGACAGTTTCTGAAGAAATAATCAAAACAGGCCGGAGCGTCTTTTCTCCCATTTACAAAATATCCTTGCGCCATGGTCAGCTCATAGAGGTCGGTATAAATTCCTGCATGCTGTTTGAAGAAATACATAGGATACAAAGGTCGGAAATTAACAGCCTTATCGGCATTTAAAACAAATAGTTTACTTTTCCGCCACGTCCGAAACAATAAGTTTTTTCTTTTCACAACCATACGCTCTGCGTATCTTAACATCCCCTTTTTCACAAAAGAAACTTTAATGAACGAGTTGACTCCCTGTGTTTTTTTATTTCAAAATGCAATAAAGAAATGAAGCCGCATTACCTTTTAATTGTTCTGTTCACCGGATTTTATTTAACTACCCGCCCGCAACCAGCCGATACCATCACACTGGAGCAATGCTATCACCAGGCGGTGGAAAATTTTCCGCTTGCAAAACAGCGCGCGATGCTTCAGCAATCTGCCGGCCTTGAAATCAAAAAGCTGAATACGCAATACCTCCCACAGGTGGCGCTGCATGCGCAGGCTTCCTACCAGTCTGACGTGCCGCATGTGCCGATAGAGTCGCCCGCTTTTGAAATCCCTGTCGTTCCCAAAGACCAGTACAGGGCTACCATTGACGTGAGCCAGGTAATCTATGACGGCAGCGCCACGAAACATCAAAAGGATATCCAATCATCAGCCGTCATGGTGCAGCAGCAGAATGTTGAAGTGCAACTGGAGCAGTTGAAATCACAGGCCGGAGCGCTGTTTTTCAGCATCCTCCTTGCCGATGCGCAATTGGAAATAAATAAATTGCTGCGTGACAATCTTTTCAATCAATTGGAAAAAGTGCAGGCGGCTGTTGACAATGGAATTATGATTTCTTCCAATGCCGATGTGCTGAGGGCGGAACTCATCAAAGCCCGCCAGCAGCAGGAAACCATCAGCAGGAGCAGGCGGGCTGCTATTGCGATGTTGGCGGAACTTACCGGATTGCAACTTGACACTGCCGACATTTTCCGAATACCGGAGTTGAATTACTCTCCGGGGATGGACATCAGCGCCAGCCCGGAATACACCCTGTTTCAACTTCAGCAGCAAACATTGGATTTACAGCGCCATGCGATTATTTCAAAACAGCTTCCGCGCCTTGCCGCCTTTGCGCAGGGAGGATTCGGACGCCCGGGATTCAATCTTCTTGAGCCTGACCTCAAGCCGCTTTACATTGCAGGATTGAAACTCATCTGGTCACCCTGGCATTGGAATGCCGGCAGGTATGAACGGCAGATTCTAAGCATCAATAAAGACATCATCACATCACAGCGGGAGGCGTTTGATGTCAACAGCCGTCTTGCGTTAATGAAACAATCGGCAACCATCGAGACCCTGCAGCGTCAGCTTGCCTCCGACATGGAAATTATCGCGCTGCGGCAACGAATCACTTCCGCAGCCGCAGCGCAACTCGATAACGGGGTAATCACCGCTACCGATTATTTAATAGAACTGAATGCCGAGCAGCAGGCAAGGCTTAATCTCAAAATGCATGGGATACAGTTGGAGCAGGCAAAAGCTGAATATTTATTGATTATCGGAAAATAAATTATTTCGAATGAAAAAGAAACAAGCCTCACCCCCGCTCTCCGCCATGGGCGGAAGAGATGTGTCGTCCGAACTGCCTGTCATTTCCGGAATAAGCGGACTGTTGGCTGACAAACTGATGGTGTATGCATGTCTGGCAATGCTCTTTCTCGTCACTTCATGCAGCCGGAATGAAAACACTTCAGACGCCTATGGCAATTTCGAGGCAACGGAGATAATCGTTTCGAGCGAAGGCAACGGGAAATTGTTAAGTTTCCAGATTGAAGAAGGACAACAGTTGCAGGAGAATCAGGTGGTGGGTTATATTGACACCCTGCAACTCTATTTGAAAAAAATGCAACTGCTTGCAAATCGGAAAAGCATCGCCTCCAAAACAGGCGGCATCATCGCGCAAATTGACGTGCTTCAATCGCAAAAGCAAACGGCACTGAGAGAGAAAGACCGTTTCGAAAAATTGGTTGCGCAAAAAGCAGCCGCACAAAAACAACTGGATGACATCAACTCGCAAATCACCATCCTTGATGCGCAAATCAAAAGCATAGAAACGCAGCACGCGCCTCTGGTGAGCGAGGTGAGCGCGCTGGACTTTCAAATCAGGCAATTGGATGACCAGCTCAGAAAATGCGTGATTGTGAACCCGGTGAATGGAACGGTGCTCGCTAAATATGCGCAGCAAAACGAGCTTACCGCCATTGGCAGGCCGCTGTATAAAATAGCCAACCTTGACACCATGACGCTGCGCGTCTATATCAGCGGAGCTCAGTTGCCGCAGGTAAAAATCGGGCAGGAAGTGAAAGTGCTCGTTGACGGCAGGCAACAGGAACTTGATACCCTGAGTGGAACTCTCTCATGGATTGCGAGCAATGCGGAGTTCACACCGAAAACGATTCAGACAAGGGAGGAGCGTGTCAATCTTGTTTATGCTGTGAAAGTCTTAGTGAAAAATAATGGTCAGTTGAAAATCGGGATGCCGGGAGAGATTCAATGGACT
>DATLYB010000210.1:0-16015 GCA_035575215.1 Chitinophagales bacterium | reverse complement strand
CTACGGAAAGTTTGTTTCAAAGCTGCGTCAATGCCTGCAGGGGCTGCCTGGCGTTAGTTTAATCGAAGGTTCGGCAAATGAACTGCTGGAAAATAAGGATACGGGAAAGGTGACAGGCATCCGGTATTTTTCAAAGAATGAAGGCAGGGAAAGTGAGATTCACGCACGGCTCACCGTCATCTGTGACGGTGGATTTTCAAAATTCCGTGATAAGCTGAACAGCAGCCCGCGGCAGGTGCGGGGATATATGCTTGGGCTGCTGTTAAAAAATGCCCACCTGCCGTATCCCCGCCACGGACATGTATTTTTGGGAGGCGCCACTCCGTTTTTAAGTTATCCGGTGTCTTCAACGGAAACGCGCGTGCTGATTGATTTTCCGGGTGAGCAGTCCCCGAAAAAAGACGGCATCTTCCGCAGCTACCTGCGTGAAACTGTTTTCCGCCAGCTTCCTCAATCCATGCGGCAGGCATACATCCGCGCGCTGGAGGAAGACAAATTCAAAGCGATGCCCAACGTGATGGCGGCTTCAAAGCCCGTAAGAAAAGGAGGAGTCATCCTGCTGGGCGATTCGCTCAATATGCGTCATCCCCTTACGGGCGGAGGCATGACAGTGGCTTTAACCGATGTGCACCTCATCGGAGACTTGCTTTCAGGAGTCGGCAATTTTAAAAAAGAAGAAGAGCTGAATAAGGCGATAGAAGAATTCTATAGGCGCAGACATTCTGAAAATGCATCCATCAACATCCTCGCTGACGCGCTTTACGATGTGATGAGCCATCCTGAGTTGAAGCAAGTTTGTTTCGATTATTTGAAAAGAGGCGGCAGGTATGTGAAGGCGCCCATCAGCATTCTGTCTGCTGTTTCAAGGGACAAGGATGTGCTGCTGCGCAAATTTTTTTCAGTGGCGATTTGGGGGGCGGGAAAGAAATTGCTTCCTTTTCCCACTCCCAAACGGATAGCGCAGTCTTTCAGACTTATCGGGGAAGCCGTTCACATCATCAGCCCGCTGTTGATGAATGAAAATCCGTCAGGAACATTAAAGACGATGATACAGGCGGGAAAGTGGATTTTCCCGCAGGTGAACTCAAGAAATTTATCGGCATCATAAAACAAAAAAATCTGCATCCATGAAATCCATGACATTATCCAAAAACGGTTCGTCCGCAATCGGGCTTGAGCTTTTTTTTGAAGACAAAAAGAAGATTGCCGCAATAATCAACGAGGGCATTCAGCTCATCGGGAACAGCACTGTAAGAGAAGCAGCGGCTCACTTGCTTTCCGCGGGCGGAAAGATGCTCCGCTCATCGGTGGTCACCACTTGCTACAAGGCGGTGGGCGGGCGTGACGTCCAGCGCATCCTGCCTGTTGCTGCTGCCGTTGAGCTGGTGCATAACTGGTCGCTGGTGCACGATGATATCATTGACAACAGCTCCACAAGAAGAGGCGTTGAAACCATTCACGAAAAATGGGACGCAAGCACTGCTCTGCTCACGGGTGACGCCCTGAACAATCTTGTTTACCTGCTGATTGCGCGCAGCGGCTTCAGGGCAGAGCAGCTTGAAAAGATGATAGAGGCTGTTGCCAATGTCAGCCTGCAATTGATTGACGGTCAGCTGATGGATACCGGTTTCCAAAGGGCAGATGGGATTACCGAGCAGGATTATTTTCAAATGGCAGACAGGAAAACGGGCGCGCTGATAAAATGCGCAGCAAAAACCGGAGCCATGCTGGGAAGCGATAATCCCTCCTGTGTTGCTGCCATTGAAACGTATGGTGAAAAAATAGGTATTGCATTTCAAATTAAAGACGATCTGATTGACATGACGGGTGATGAGGAAGATACCGGAAAAGACTTTGGCGGTGATATTAAAGAAGGCAAGAAAACGCTGGTGCTGCTTCATGCCCTTCGGAATGCATCGCCCCTGCATTCCCGCAGGCTTGCTGAAATCATATCGAATCAATCAGTGTCTCTCTGTGCCATCCATGAAGCCATTGACATTATGCGGGAGGCAGGCTCATTTGAATATGCCGGGCAGATTTTAAACAAGCTGATAGGGGAGGCAAAGCAGCAGCTTGCCCTTCTTCCCCCATCGGATTACATCACAGCCCTGACCGAACTGGCTGATTTTATCGGCAAGCCGCACAGGATAAAAGTTGAATTCCCGCTCTATACCATTTGATTTTGACGGCAGCATTCAAGACGCCATCGTATTGCTGCAAGGTAAGTGTGCGTGTGAATGAATGTACCCCCTGAGCTAAATCCTTAATTTTGGCATGCTTATTTTCAAACTCTGATGCTGCGATTGTGTCTTCTTTTTCTGCTATCCCCCCTTTGCCTCGTCAGCCAGGATATTGAAATCACCGACAGCAGCGGCAATAAAATTCTTTTCTTTAAGAATGACCAGCTCCTTGAAGCCGGGAGTAAAAAGCCTTTCGTCACTGTAAAGGGCAACACCGTTTTTGATGGAGACTCGGAAGATTCAAAAGACATCCTGCTACTTATCACCACCGAGAATATCTTTTCAAAAAAGAAAACGGGTTACGCCCTGAATGCCGCGCAAGACGAGGCGGTGTTCACCATCCGCAGGGGCGGCTTCTTTTTTAAGGAAACGAAAACCTTTGACGAAGATGCGCTGCTGGCTTACTACGAAAAAGCCGATGACGGCAGCCTGATGCTTTACAAGCATGCCGGTGACACTGTGCTGTGCCGCATCCCCGCCTTTGAGCTGTCCACCGGAAAACTGGCAGCGGTGTTTTATTATTTCATGAGGAAATTTGATTTGGAGAAAACAGTTGAAACAAAAGCCGAAGAGAAATTACCCGCTGAAAGCGGCAGGAATGTCAGGCAAACCTCAGGTTCCGTCAGCCGGCTGTGGAATACCGGCTTGGATGAATTCGTATGGGACGGGCGGGTGTTCAAGCGCAAGTGGAATTCGTTTGATTTTGAAGAATGGACTTTTGATGGAATCACGCTGAAACGTCTGTGGTATCCGGGGGATGAAGAGTTTGTCTGGGACGGACAGATTCTCAGGCGTAAATGGTATCCGTCCGTTGATGAATTTGAGTGGAACGGAACAATCCTCCGCAGGCGCTTCGGCTCACCGGCAGATGAATTCATCATTCAGGGGAACATCGTGAAGCGTTATTTCGGAGGGAGCAGCGAGGATGAATGGCAGATTGATGGCGAAGTTCCTATTCCGCTGATTGCCCTGGTGGTGTTTGGGCTGCTGAGGAAGTGACGCAATTGTTTTGAGCTGAAGTTAGTTTTCAAAAATCGCTGGGAAGCAATTTTGGGATGAAATACCTTCTGTTATTAGCGCTCGCTGCAGCCGCTTTTTTCAATGCATGTTCTCATTCAGAAGATAAAAAAAGCGGGAATACCGCAGGCAATAACATATCGGAGCCCCTGCGGGAGCTCACGCTGGAAAGAGGAAGGCTGCTCAAAAAAGTATCCACCCGGTTTGATACCACCCAAAGCTATAGTCTTTTCATCCCTGCAAATTATGTTCCCGGGGATGTGAATGCGCTGCTGTTTTTCGATCCGAAAGGCGATGGCAGCATTCCGGTAATGAAGTATCAACCGCTGGCAGAACGCTATGGACTGATTCTGGCCGCTTCCAATGATTCCAAGAACGGATTGAAGCCAGAGCAGGCGGCTGCGATTGCAAAAAATTTTATTAACGACATTATCATCCGCTTCAACATCAGGCGGGAGAAAATAATCGTCAGCGGATTTTCTGGCGGTGCGCGGGTGGCGGTGCAGGCGGCAGCCGGTGAAAAAATTTCCGGTGTAATCGGTTGCGGAGCCGGATTTCCCGGAGAGCCTGACCGGAAATCAGATTTCAGTTATGTCGGAATGGTGGGCAATGAAGATTTCAATTTTCTGGAAATGAAACGGCTTGATAAAAAGCTGGAGCAGACGGGAATACGCCATCAATTGATTGTTTTCGATGGCGGGCATGAGTGGCTGAGTGAAGGAAGAATGGAGATAGCGCTCTTGTGCATCGAAGAATTGAAGGACAGGAGAAAAATTTCTGACAGCCGGACTATTTCAAAGTTATTGGCTGAAAATTCCGCATCCCTGCTGACGGTGAACGAAGAGACTGAAATTGAAAAGAAGGAACTGTTTCAGCAATCTCAAATTGCACAGGCGTTTTCAAGGCAAGACTTCACCTGGCTGGAGAAGCAAGTTGCCTCTCTGGCATCTGCATCCGGGGAATATTCGCGGGAGCAGAAACTTTCAGCCAGGCGGCTGCTGAATTTCATCAGTCTGCTGGGATTCCTCTATTCGGAAAAAGCGCTTCCTGTTGATTTGAAAGCTGCCCAGCGGTATCTGGGCATCTATGGCAAAGCCGATTATGACAATCCCGATTATCATTATCTGATGGCTTGCTACTATGCAAGAACGGGGGATAAAAAAAATGCCCTCAACTCGTTTGAAAGGTCGGTCGGGTTTGGCTTCACCGATTTTGAGAAAGCGCAGCATGACGAGTCGCTGCAAATTATTCGGGGAGATTCGGCTTTTATGAGTTGGATTAAAGTAAACCCCCTAGTCCCCAATCCATAATTGTCTGTAGTCTGAATTCTGAATTTTATTGTCTGAGAACTGCCCCATACACCTTATCCAAATACCATTTCTCATTATCCCGGATGGTGGTGATGATTTCAGTTTTAAGGCTTTCGGGATAATTTTTGAAAAGGTCATACCCTTTGCGCAGGATGGTAAGCCCCAGTTCAATTCCCTCCGCGTCCTGTTTTGAATAAAGTTTTTCGTTCTTTTTAATTTTTGAAAGGACGTCTTCCATGATGGCAATGGTCTTTTTCAGCAGCGAGGTATTGGTCATTGATTTGAAAAGCGAGAGGATGTGGCGGGTAAATACTTCAATTTCCTTTCGTGGAATGTCAGCGATGCATTTTTCAAACTGCTCATCCGTCATTGGGAAGGTTGCCTTTTCACGCAGGGCGGCTTTCAGCAAATCCTGTTCAAACCGCTTGGCGTCAATGTATGATTCCAGCGAAACGACTCCTGCTTTGATTGCCTGGGGAAACTGCGTGCCGAATCGGAAAATTGCGGCTGCCATGTTTCCCAGCAATGCCCATGTCTTTGCGGGATGCAGGATAAAGGAGCGGAGGCTGTCAAAGGCGGCATCCAGTTTGCGCCTTTCTTCGGCAGGAGGATAGAGGCACTCCAGGAAATAATTCCGGAGGTTTTCGACAACATCTTCCGTCAGTTGTGAAGAGAGAATGAATTGCCCCGACAGATGCTCATAACTGTAGCGATGCATAATTGACTCGCGGTACTTGTCAATAAGGTGGCTGGCAAGGTGGATTTCTTCCGTGTTCATTTTACCACCTTCTCTAAAAAATCTCCTACAAAATATGCCACAGTAGCTGCTATGCTTCCCAGCAGCACAGTTTCAATAATTCCTTTCAGCCGGGAGGTTTCATTGACGTATGATTTCAAAAAACCGATAATGCAAAAAGCGACAAACGTGAGTGCGCTGGAATAAAGAAACAGGTTGACATCATCCAATCCGGTCAGGTAATCCAGCACGTAAATGAGCAGCGGAATAAAGCCGACCGTGATGAATGAGAAGAAGGTCATGCCCCCGACTGCAAACGGATTTTTGTTGGGGGGAATCATTTGCAGTTCATCCTTCATCATGGTTTCCACCCAGCGGTCTTTGTCAGCCGTAATCACGCCTACAGCTTTTTCGAGCAGTTCTCCTTCAAAACCGCGTTCGCGGAAAATTTGGCGCACTTCCTCCGTTTCGTCCTCTTTCATATTTTCCACTTCCCAGTATTCGATGCGCTTGTGTTTTTCATAGTTGTCAATTTCAGATTTATTGGAAAGGTAGCTGCCTACTGACATGGCAAATCCGTCAGCAAGCAAATTGGCAAAACCGAGGATAATCACGATGGCTGAATCCAACCCTGCGCCTGCTGCGCCTGCCACCACTGCGAATGTAGTCACGCTGCCATCAATACCGCCATAGACGAATTCGGCAAGGTATTCCTGGAAGCGGCTGAGCAGCGAGTTGCTTCCGTGCAGGACGTTTTCAGTTTGGTTAAGCATGAACTGGTAAAATGATTTTACCGGAGTGCAAAGGTACGGGAGAGATTTCATCCCTTCATTCCCTGATAGTATCTCAATTCAAATGATGTAAGTTTGGCGGCAGGGAAAACAATATAATAATGTCCTGGCGACTCATTGTAATTTCAGCCGTTATAGCTTGGTTTTTTCATTCCTGTTCAAATCGCAAACAGGAAAGCCGGGAAATGCAACTTGACTCAGCCATTCAGCTTTTTTCTTCTTTGCCGCCTGACAGCACGGGTGTGCATTTCACAAACAGAGTGATGATTACCGACTATGTTAATTGCCTCACCTATCCCTATGTGTATAACGGTGGCGGAATAGCGGTGGGTGATATTAATAATGACGGCTTGTTCGATTTGTTTTTTTCTTCCACCGAATATCCCGAACAGCTTTTTTTGAATCTTGGAAAAATGAAGTTCCGCGACATCACGCAACCCGCAGGTGTGATGGGCAAAAAAGGATGGACCACAGGCGTTTCGATGGTTGATATCAATAATGACGGATGGCTGGATATTTACGTGTGTTATTCAGGAGGCTACAGCAATCCGGAAATTCGCGCCAATCAGCTCTTCATAAATAACGGCAATTTGACTTTTACCGAGCGCTCGAAAGAATACGGACTGGATGACAAGGGCTGTTCAACGCAGGCTTACTTTTTCGACTATGATAAAGACGGTGACCTGGATGTGTTCATCATTAATAATCCCCTGGATTTTGAAACCGCTGACAATCCGGGGGAACATCCCTGGCAGCCCCGCCCTGCCAGCGGGTTTGAATCAGACCGGCTTTACCGCAACAACGGGAACAACACGTTTACAGACGTCACCCAAAAGGCGGGCATCAGCGAGCATGCCTGGGGTTTAAGCGCAGTCATTCATGATTTCAACGGTGACGGATGGGATGACATTTATGTTGCCAATGATTTTCTCGCACCCGATTTATTGTGGATTAATAATCATAACGGCACATTTTCAGAAAAACTCACCGCGCACCTCAAGCATATCTCGTTTAACTCGAGGGGCGCTGACCTGGCTGATATCAATAATGACGGGCTTCTCGACATACTGGTTGTTGACAGAGCCCCGCCTGACCGTTCAGAGTACATGCGGCTGATGCCGGAAGTGAAACCGGATGATTTTGACTGGATGACGGGCAGAGGCTATCACCATCAATATAGGTGCAACTCGCTGCAGTTGAACAATGACAATGGAACTTTCAGTGAAATAGCTTTGCTTTCAGAAGTTGCAAAAACGGGCTGGAGCTGGGCGCCTTTGCTTGCCGATTTCGATAATGACGGTTATAAGGATTTGTTTGTAACCAATGGCATCAGCCGCGATTTTACCGACATAGATTTTCAAAACAAACTGAGGGAATCAATGGCTGCCGCTGCACGGGAAGGCAGGGAACTGAAATACAGCGAAGTGGAACACCTGCTGCCGCGTAATAAATATCCCAATCTGATTTTTCACAATAGGGGCGACCTTGTTTTTTCAAATTACAACACAAAATGGAAGCTGCTCGATACTATCAATTCCACGGGGGCTGCTTATGCCGATTTGGATGCGGATGGCGATTTGGACCTGGCGGTGAATAATTTCGAAGCCCCCGCCTCGATTTATGAAAACCGCGCAATTGAAATTTTGAAAAACAATTATCTGCGCGTGCGCCTGGCCGGACCGAAGAAGAATATAATGGGAGTGGGAGCACTGGTCCGAGTATTTTCAGGAAATCAATGGCAGATGCAAAAAGTGCAGCCAGTTCGCGGATTTCAATCATCGGTGGAAACCGACCTGCATTTCGGAATAGGGAAAGATACCGTGATTGACGTGATGCGTGTGGAGTGGCCTGACGGCATCGTGCAGGAACTTGCCAACCTCGCATCCAACCAGATAGTCGGGTTGAGTTACTATGATGAAAAAAGCCGGGTTGTTTCCCGAACTTCCGCAGCCGGCAAAAAGGTTTTTGAAGACATTACACGGCAATCGGGCATTGAGCATGTTCACCGGGAGAATGATTATAATGATTTTGAAAAAGAAAAACTGCTGCCGCACAAGAATTCGGAGTTTGGTCCATTTATCAGTTCAGGCGATGTAAACGGGGATGGGCTGATAGATTTTTTTATCGGAGGCTCCGCTGGTTTTTCAGGAATGTTGTATTTGCAAAACCAGAAAGGCAAGTTTCATCCCGCTGCATCCCAGCCCTGGGAAAACGAGAAGGATTGCGAAGACATGGCATCGTTGCTGTTTGACTGCGACAACGATGGCGATTTGGATTTGTATGTGGTGAGCGGGGGAAATGAGTTTGATGAGAATTCCCGATTGCTGCAGGACCGGCTCTATAAAAATGACGGCACGGGAATTTTTCAGCGCGATGCCTATGCTTTGCCCATCATGATTACCAGCGGCATGCGGCTGGCAGCAGGTGATTATAACAGGGATGGCGATATGGATTTGTTTGTTGGCGGAAGAGTCATACCGGGGCGGTATCCGTTTTCACCGCGAAGCTTTTTGATGCAAAATGAAGGCGGCACCTTCCGAGATGTCACCGCTGAGCAGGATGTAATGCTGTCAACCATCGGAATGGTGACCGATGCGGAATTTGCCGATTACGACAGGGATAACGATTTGGATTTAATTATAGTCGGAGAATGGATGCCCATCACCGTTTTTATAAATGACAACGGCAGGTTCATCTTTGGCGACAAAACCGGCTTGAATGATACGTATGGATGGTGGCACAGTATTACGAAAGGTGACGTGGATGAGGATGGCGATATTGATTTCATTGCAGGCAACCTCGGATTGAACTCAAAATTCAAAGCGAACAAAAACTCCCCGCTTCACCTTTATTGTTCCGACTTTGATAACAGCGGTTCTGCTGATATTGTCATAGCCACTTCTGAAGGGAAGAATCAATATCCCGTTTATGGTCTGTCACGGTTATCGGAGCAGATGCCTTTTCTCCGGTCGAAATTCCCATCATATCAAAATTTTGCGGAAGCGACACTGGAAGATATTTTCACTCCCCGCGAGTTAAAAAAAGCCCTTCGCTTCCAGGCAAAAGAATTTCGCTCCAGCATTATCCTGAACAACGGTGACGGCACATTCATGATGAAACCGCTGCCTCATGAAGCTCAAACGGCTCCGGTCAATGACATTATTATAAAGGATGCAGATAGCGATGGTAATAAAGACCTGATTCTTGCCGGAAACTTTTACGGAACTGACTCTGAAACCCCTCGCTACGATGCCGGCACCGGATTATTATTGCTGGGAGACGGTGCGGGAATTTTCAATCCGGTGGCTCCAATTCAGTCCGGTTTCTATGCTGATAAAGATGTGCGTGATTTGGAACACTTTGAGGCGGGTGATTCCGCATGGATATTGTTAATAGCTAACAATAAGGCTGCCTTGCAAGTTTACAGGGCAAATGTTCCTCCGAAAAAAGAGTTTAAAATTAGCGGGAAATAAATGTTGCGGTAAATGCGGAAACTCTGCGACCCATAGCAGACAAGCATTTCCTCCCGGCAAGAGGCATCCTGAATTCATTAAACGAAGTAATTTTACCTCTTCCCGTTATGCCCCAAAAGTTCAAAATAGCGTGCTTTTCTGGATTGGTGGGAGCATTGTGTTTCTACGGGTGCAAACGGGAGCCAAAGATGTTTGAAGGAAAAATTCATTATAGGCACACGCTGGAATCCTGCAGTCCCAATTACCCCCTCGATGTTCTGAGTGTGACCATGGACACGGCATCCGACTACTATTACAAAAACGGAAATTATAAATGGGTAAACGCCAACGCTCTTTTCAGAGAAGACCTTTATCTGTCTGACCGGAACAGAAATTATTTTCTTGTCGGAAGGCAAGGAGATGTTTATTACGGAGAAGGCTCGGAGGTAAGTGAGGAAATCCTGGACTATTCAATAAAAAGAAATCAGGAAAAAATTCTGGGTTATGAATGCGATATGCTTTATCTATCCAGTAAACAGAAAAAAGACAACTCCATCGTGCACCGATATATCTACTTTACCGATGAAATCAAGATTGATTCAAATGCTTTTTCGCAGTTGAAATATCTAAGCCATGATTTTATCCAATCCAAAATTCACTCCATCCCATTAAAGATTGTGATGGAGAACCCCGAGTTTTCAATCACATGGGAGGCGGAAAGCGTGGAGTTTCAAAGTTTAAGCGATTCAATTTTCTATATGCCCGGGATGGAGGAGGCGATGCCTGTGAACCGGCTGTCTTTTTAATAAATAAGTAAGGTCTATGAAAATCAAAGATGTTCGAAATATCATAAAGATATTCAGGGAAAAGTTGACTTTATACCCCAAGAGGGATAAATTGTAACACAGAATTTTCTTGTCAAAAAGTAAAAAACTCAAGTGGAAGGCACGTGTTATTCACCAAGTTCAAATCCGTAATCACAATGGCAAAGCAACCCAACAAAATTGATATCATCAGGAAGTTCATTGAATTGTACCTTAACAAATTCGAAAAGCATCCCGATCCCAAGCATTTGTTAATGAGCATGATTGCTGACGGAATCACCGACCCCGAACGGCTCAGAAACTTCATGATCGTGAACGATTACTACGAAAAGCTTGAAAAAAATCACGGCAGAAGCAGCAATACGGTAATCGAAGTGGCGGAAACCTACAATATCAGCGAGCGCCAGATACAGAATATCCTTTACAAATGGTCAGGTAAATACAAGGAAGCAAACAATGTGGTTAAATAAAATTTCCGTAAATTTCGTAGTTTCCGTAAGTGAAAAGAAGTATCTTGTGGAATTAAAGCAGGATTAAAAAGAGGTCGCATTTTAATAAAATGATATGTAGGTGAGGAGAGATTTATTGTTAAAAAGTGCATAAAAATATTTGGCAGCGAATTATGATTGCTTTACTTTGCTAATCTCGTAAATCCATAAATCACCCATAAACTGTAACCCTATGGAAAGGATTGTTGACCAACACGTGGTGCAGTGTTATGAGAACACTACACCGTTAAGTTCCTGTTCTGTTGAATCCGACAGAGAAAAATCAAAAAGCTTATTGTCATCCGGAAAGGCAATAAGCTTTTTTATTTATGTTTTAATACTTGCTCTGCTTCCGCAAATAACCAGCGCACAGCCGTGCTCCTGGTTTGGCTCATCGGGCATTGGAGGCACCACTGCCTTATCACCACGGTGCAACATCACCGACCAGATAAGCGTGGGCAGCGGTACGTTTACGTACGCCAACCTGGTGCGCGGAGCTCGGTATGAAATCTCCACGTGCGGCTCTCCGTTTGATACCCAGTTGTCAATTTATAGCGGTAACTCCGGGGGTTGGCCCTTCCAGGCTGGCAATAATGACAACGGTCCATTCTGCAGCGGGCTCAATGCATCAGTTGACTACACGGCAGTGAGTTCATTTGCCCGCAACAATGAAGGCACTCACCTTATTGTAGTAAACAGATTTAACTGCCAGGGGCATGACTTTACCGGGCAATCTGCACTTTTGAGATACAGACAAATACCGCCTGTTATCAATTCATCCAATGCAACAATGTGCGCAGGCTCAACACGGACGCTCAGTGCTGACCAGTTCTATGGGAACTGGGCAGGCTACGGAACATGTGACCAGCTTACCTTCAGTTCGTATGGACTCAACACTACCGGAGGTGCCATTCAAAGCAGTGCGGGCGTCAATGGCTCCACTTTTTACACCACTTCAGCTCCAGCAGCATGGTCGAGCGGATATTACTCCAATGAAACCTTTGGCAGAAACGAAGACCTTTCTCTCTACTTCAGATATTTTAACTCTACCAACACCAACATGATGATAGGATGGTATGGCAACTCAGTTGGCGGCAGCTATCCGGATATGCTCTATGCTTTTTATTTCCATCCAAGCGGATTGCAGATATATGAAGACGGGAACTTCAGAGGGAACTTCACCATGCCGGGCGGATTTACAGGGAACATCTGGTGGGAATGCCGTCTTGATATTAAAGCGGCAGGATGTACATATTATATGAGAAGGTTGGGCGCTATCACATGGCAGCTCATGTATTCCAGCGGCTACTCTTCGGAATCCGGTATCCGGGTGGGTTGGACCCAGCATAGCGGTACAACCAATGTGGAAGGCATAAGGGTGACGGGTCCCGGCTACGGCTACGGCTCGGGTTCCTGCAATACCTATAGCGCAGGTCTTGACTGGGCGGGCAATACCTTCAGCGGATGGGCTTTGGGAGGAAATCATACGCTTTCGTTTGTAACGAGCGCCCCCTCGCCTATGGGCAGCGGAAACACAACAGTGCAGATTAATCCCAATGATAATGCGTGGAATGATTTTGCATATTACAATTCAACTTATACGCGCCTGGCAAATGAAGAAATCACCTTTAAATACTATAATGGCGCGAATGTGTGGAATATGATAGGTTGGCACGGAACGGACAGGATGTCAACGGGTAACTACTATGAGAACATGGTTCATGCTTTGTATTTTGCCGGTGACAACGGGTTCCATATTTATGAAGATGGAAATTTCAGAACCTCATTTACGCCTCCGGGCGGTGCTTCTCTTAATACTTGGTGGGAAGGTCGTATTGTGCTGAAAACTGCCGGGGCTGACTATTATTTAAGAAGGCTCGGCAGTTGCACGTGGACGCTTGTGTACAGCGGCTCCTATTCATCGGAAACAAATTTGCGCGCGGGATGGACATCGTACGGCACCGGCACTGCCTATATTGATGATATCCAGGTTCAGGGTTCTACCGCGCTTACTACCACCGTTCTTTACGGTCAGTCTGAGTGCACTGCTTCCCAGTCCATTAATGTCAATCCGGCTCCGGTAGTGAGCCTGATTTCCAACGCAGCATCTGCATGTCAGGGTACTCCCGTCACCTTCACAGCTTGTTCCTACACCGGTACTTTCACCACTGTTAACTACACCTTCCGGTTAGGCGGTACGGCAGTGCTTCAGTCAGGAGCAAGCAACACGTATGTGAGCACTTCCAATGCCGCTACATCCTCGCCCGGCACTTATAACATTGATGTTGTTGCCACATCCAGCAGCGGCTGTTCGCGGTCATCTAATTTTGTGACACTGGTGGTGAATGCTAATCCGACTACTTCAATTACCTGCTCCAATTGCATTTCAGGGAACATATTCTGCTTTGGTCCCGGCTATACTGCAACGTTAAATGCTAATGCCTCGGCTGGATGCGGAAGCATATTAAGTTATCAATGGTATTTCAACGGCTCGCCTGTCCCAGGTGGCGGTGCCCAGTACATTGCCTCATCACCGGGTAATTACCAGGTGGTGGTAACAAACAATTGTGTACCCAATTGCTCTACTACTTCTGCGGTATTTACTTTGGTACAGAATCCGCAAATAACGGTAAATGCCGGTACAGACCGTACGCTCTGCCCGGTACCGCCCGGTAACAGCACTACGCTGGGCGGCAGTCCCACGGCAAGTGGCGGGACACCGGGATATTCCTATGCGTGGAGTCCGTCAACAGCATTAAACAGCACTTCTTCCGCTAACCCAACGGTAACTAATCTGACAACTACAACTAACTATACCGTGACGGTAACAGATTCGAGGGGATGTACTGCCAGCGATAATGTTTTGGTACAGGTGGTGGATGTTACGCCTCCATCTATTTCATGCGTACAATCCAGCGTCAGTGTAAATGATAACCCGGGAGTATGCTATGCAACATTCACTCCCGCGCAGCCTTCATTCAGCGATAATTGTTCAACGCCCACCCTGACGTGGACATTATCAGGTGCAACAACAGCGTCTTCTTCTGCTTCGGGCATAAATTACGTGGGCACTCGAAACTTCAATACGGGTGTAACGACAGTTACCTATACGGTAAGAGACCAGTCCAATAATTCAGCGACATGTTCCTACACTGTCACGGCAATAGATAATCAGAATCCCTCATTAACCTGTCCTGCGAATATCACACAGAATAATGACCCGAACGTATGTGGCGCTGTAGTCACCTTTAGCGGAAGCGCTTCTGACAATTGCCCCGGACTCACCGGTACTTTCATTCAAGGGTATCCTTCGGGTTCAACCTTCCCCGTGGGGACTACCACCAACATATTCCGTGTAACTGATGCCAGCGGAAATACTGCGCAATGCAGCTTCACGGTTACTGTTAATGATGTGCAGGCGCCTACGATTACTTGCCCTGCTAATATCACTCAGAGTACAGATGCAGGCACTTGTTCAGGCACGGTTAATTACACAGTAAGCGCATCAGATAATTGCCCGGGTGTTTCCACCACATTAATATCGGGCTTGGCGAGCGGCTCTTCCTTCCCGCCAGGGTTTACTACCGTACAATGGAGGGCAACAGATGCTAAAGGCAACACCAGTTCCTGCAGTTTTACTGTATTTATAGCTGACCAGGTGCCGCCTACTATTACTTGTCCTTCAAATATCACTACATTTAATTCCATTGGTTTCTGCGGAGCCAATGTGTCATACGGAGCCCCCACTGCATCAGATAATTGCGGTAGTGTGACCATAGCGCAAACAGGAGGGTTGGCAAGCGGTTCTTTCTTCCCGGTGGGAACAACCACAAATGTTTTCAGAGCTACTGACCAGCAAGGGAACACTCAAACCTGCAGCTTTACGGTAACGGTAATTGATAATAAGCCCCCCACCGCTTTGTGCAAGAATATTACGGTGAATCTAAGCACCGCTGGTTCTGCGACTATTGTTGCATCTGACGTTAATAATGGAAGTTATGATGAATGTGGTGTGGCGAGTCTCTCAGTCAATACCAGCAGCTTCGGTTGCGCAAATGTGGGCAACAACACGGTGACGCTTACTGTCACAGATGTGAACGGGAATACCAGTACCTGTAACGCCATTGTGACAGTGCGTGATGTGACTAATCCCGTGGCGGTATGCCGCAATGTTACGGTAAGTTTGAGCTCTGCTTTCCCAGGCACGGCTTCTATTGTAGCACAGGTGCCGGCAGGTACCCCCGCCAATAACATAAACAACGGCACCTCTGATGCGTGCGGGTTTACCTTATCATTATCAAGAACAAGCTTTACATGTGCTGATGCTTTTGCTGTGAGCGGTCTTCAAACGGTGACAATGACAGCTACCGACCCGAGCGGCAATACGGGCACCTGTACGGCAACCGTAAGAGTGAATGACGTGACTAACCCGACAGCGCTTTGCAAGAATATCACCATTCAATTGGATGCTGCTGGTAATAAGATAATTGCCCACAATGCGACCGACAACGGCAGCTTTGATAACTGTTCAGTTTCTTATAGCTTATCCAAAACATCTTACAACTGCACCAATGTGGGCAGCAACAATGTGACGCTGACAGTTACTGACCCGACCGGCAACACCGCTTCATGCAATTCAACGGTTACGGTTCAGGATGTTACCCCGCCAAACGCAGTGTGCAAGAACATTACGGTTGACTTATCTGCAACGGGAACGGCAACAACTGCCCATAACGCGATAAATAACGGCAGCACGGACGCCTGCGGAATAGCCTCTTTTGTATCGTCCAAAACCTCATGGAATTGTTCCAACGTGGGTAACAACACCGTCACGCTGACGGTAACCGATGTGAATGGCAATTCCAGTACCTGTAGTGGTATCGTTACGGTTCGGGATGTAACGCCTCCCAATGCAATTTGTCAGAATATAACTGTTCAGTTGGATGCATCCGGAAATGTGAGTATCACAGCGGCTCAGGTAAACAACGGCAGTAATGATGCTTGCGGTGTGGCTTCTCTCGCAGTGTTCCCCACCGGTTTTGATTGTTCTAAGGTAGGCTCACAGCAGGCAGTGCTTACGGTTACTGACGTAAATGGCAACCAGAATACATGTGTGGCAAATGTGGAAGTACAGGACCTTGTGCCACCGGTGGCTGT
>DATLYB010000209.1:0-2534 GCA_035575215.1 Chitinophagales bacterium | reverse complement strand
TCAGAGTCGCTGAGATTTTTGGCGCCAAGTTCGCTGATGCGTTGAGCGCCTGAACCGTTCATGGCGCAGGTGTAAATTTCACCGTAGTTGTGGTCGGCAGTGCTGATGTAGGCGATGAGGCTGTCGGTCAGGTCTGATTCATCTTTCCCACAACCGGAAAAAACCATCAATGCAGTAAAGGCGATGGGCAGAAGTGATTTATTATATTTCTGTCTGAACATCATTAGGAAATATCATTTTAGAATGACTCAAAATCGGGCGAAAACTTACTTTACAAGCCCGAAAAAATCAATGACCTGAAGTGGGAATTTCAACAGGTGGCTGTTATTTGCTCGCATCATAGGGCAGCCAAATATGTGTTCTATGGATGATATTTTAATAAAATATAATTATTTCCATTCAAGGTTTTTATGTTACGCTCAAGTTTCTGTTAGGAAGGCTTGGCGTTTTTTATTTTGTTAACAAGCCTGCTATTCAAAAATTTGAGAAACTCCATTATCTTTGAGTGATTCCTTCTAAATTTTTCAATAATGATAAAGTCGCTCCTCGCTGCCGCTTTGGCTTTTGCGATTACACATTTGTGTGCCCAGGGGATTCCCGTTTCGCATGCGCCAGAAAAGAAAAATGCCGTCCTGGAAGAATACACCGGCATTCATTGCACCTATTGTCCTGACGGACACAAGATAGCCAAAGAGCTCCATGACGCCCATCCCAATGATGTGGTGCTGATGCGGTTTCATGCCGGCACCTATGCCATTCCGAATGCAGGCGAGCCTGACTTCCGAACTTCGGCAGGCGAGTATCTTGCCAACCAGTCAGGGCTGACTGGCTATCCGGCAGCCAGCGTCAACCGCCATGTATTTCAAGGGTGGGCGCAGGCGGCAGGCGAAACCGCCATGGGCAGAAGTTACTGGACGGCTGCCGCTGAGCAAATCCTCACGCAAGACGCTTACGCCAATATCGGAGCCACCGCCACCATTGACGTTCAAACGCGGCTGCTCACGGTGAATGTGCAGGTGTATTACACCGCATCCCCTCCTACGTCTTCAAACAGGATTCACGTGGCGCTGTTGCAAAACAATCTGGAAGGACCGCAAACCGGCTCACCGACATTCAACCCCGATGACATCCTGCCCAACGGCAACTATCTGCACCAGCATGTTTTGCGCGAGATGCTCACCGGTATTTCCGGCAGCGTGATTTCTCCCATCTCGATGGGCACCACCATTGACCGGACGTACACCTACACCATCCCCGCTCATTACCGCGACATCCCGGTAGTGCTGGCTGACCTGACGCTTGCCGTTTATTTAACACAAACTACGCAGGAAATCATCAACGGGCATGAAATCATCCCCGCGTTCACCAATTTTCCCAGCGCAATCAATTCAAAAGTGGTCGAGGCTGCCGTGCGTGATACGCCCCTGTGCGGCTTCACCGCCTCACCCACCGTCAGGATTCAAAATTTCGGCAACCAACCCCTCACCAGCCTTTACATTGATTATTCCATCAACAACAGCCCGGTGAAAACTTTTTACTGGACCGGAAGCCTGCCGCCCATCCGTGAAACCGAGATTACGCTGGATGACATTAATTTTTTCCCCTCGGCAACCAATACCCTGACGGTTAACACACGGCTTCCCAACAATGAGCAGGATGGCGACACCGGTGATGACGGAATCACTCTCACCTTCGCATCAGCACCTGACGTGGAAGGCACCATCACCATGAGCTTGCAGCTTGACGACTATGGCTCCGAAGTGTCATGGAAAGTGGTGAACGCATCAGGCGACATCCTGTATCAAAGCACGCCTTATGCCGACAATAATCCAGCCCTGATTACAAAAACTTTCAACCTTCCCTCAGGGGATTGCTATGCTTTTGTGATTCGTGACGCGTATGGCGATGGCTTGTTGGGTTCATCTGCCGGATTCACATTGGAAGACGCCAACAACTATGCGATTATTTCCGATTATGCTGATTACGGCTCCGGTGCTGAAATCTGGTTTGGCGTAGATGCCCCTCAGCCCGACTCATCGGATGTGTTTTATACCGGTATTGCCGGTGCGGATACCGGGCAGGCGATTTCCATTTTTCCGAATCCGGCATCGGGCAGACTCAGCCTTGCGCTTAAAGGCTTTGAAAATCATGCTGCCATCAGTATTTGCAGCGTGCTTGGCGAGCGTTTAAAATTTTTCAAGACGGAAAACATCCGCGAAAGCATCTCCCTTGATACCTCCGATTTGCCGGAAGGAGTTTATTTCGTCACCGTGGAAACCGGTGATAAAAGATTTACAGAGAAGATTATCATTACATTTTAAAAACACTGCTTACCAAATTAAAAGCGGTAAAAGGGTTTCAAATGTGCAGAGTGAAACCCTTTTTTTTTGATTTTTAATCAGCCCGTATGAAGCAACATCACAAGCTGCTGATTGCGCTCGTTGCGGGCGGGATATTGGGAATCATCTTTCATCGCTTTCAGGAGATGCAGGCGGTGGCCTTCATCAACAACTATATCCTGCAGCCAGCCGGGC
>DATLYB010000208.1:0-2432 GCA_035575215.1 Chitinophagales bacterium | reverse complement strand
ACGTGACGCTTAGCAATGCAGAGGCTGCGCTGAAACAGGCTAAAACCAGGCTGGAAGAAACGCGCCTCGAAAAAGAGCGCAGGGAGAAGCTCTTTAATGAGAGAGTGATTTCGGAATCAGACTTCAGCAACTATCTTTTTGAACATCAGCGGGCAGCCGAAGAGGTGGAAGCCGCTGAAAATAATCTGCAGTTGATTCGCGAGGGTGTTTCAAAAAAACAAACGCAAACCACTACGTTGGTTAAAGCCACCATCTCAGGTATGATACTGGATGTGCCCGTAAAGGAAGGCGAGCAGGTGATTCAGAGCAACAATTTCAACAGCGGCACCACCATTGCGTTCATTGCGGATATGAATGATTTGATTTTTGAAGGCAAAGTGGACGAGTCGGAAGTAGGCAAGCTGCGCGAAGGGATGGATTTGCAAATCACCGTGGGCGCCATCGAGGGAAGAACGTACGATGCGAAGCTCGAATACATTTCACCAAAAGGGATGGATGAAGAGGGCACGATTCAGTTTGAAATCAAAGCCGCCATGAAAGACCTGGACAGCGCCCTCATCCGCGCAGGATACAGCGCCAATGCCGATATCATCCTCGACAGCCGCGACAGCGTGCTTGCCGTTCTGGAACGCGACCTCATTTTTGAAAAAGACAAAATATACGTGGAAGTGGAAACAGGCGAGCAGCAATTTGAAAAGCGCGAAGTGATAACGGGCTTATCGGATGGCATCAATATCGAAATTCTTTCGGGCATTTCAGCTGAGGACAGAGTAAAGGCACAGGAATAATCACCCCTCCACAATTTCGATAATCTGCTTTCTGGTTAATCCATAAGCTTCAGAAAGACGTTGGATAATCACGGTTTTATCAGCCTTCGGCTTGGAGGTATTCCTTTTGAATTCATCCTTAATCACGTGATTTCTCAGGACGTTGATGTCAGTAACTTTGTCAGCAAGCATGTTCAGCAAAAGCCGTGTTGCATCCGGCTGCCCCTTAAAACGGCTGAGATAGAGTTCCACTATTTTTTCCACATCTGCCTTTTTGCCTAAAGGAACTGCCATGTATTTTTTGAAAGGTAATACCTGGCGAGAGAGGAGCGATGCAAAATAATAAACATCTTGTTGATTAATGAATAAACGAATGGACGAGTCAGGCAGGGGCTATGTTGCTTGATTTTTTGTACTTGTCAGACCACTTGTAAACGATATTCTGAATCTGCCTTTCGGTGAGTTCAAATTTGTCTGAAAGCTGGATGAGGGTCAAATAGCTGATGCCGTTGTTTTCGCGCAGCAGCTCGTAGTATTCTTCAATTATCAGGTAATTTCTGAGACGCTCCAGGTCGGTGAGGTCATCAGCGATAAGGTTCATCACTAACCGGGTAGCGTCAACATTGCCTTTGAATTTTTCGATATAACTGTTTACAAAACGATTGATTACGTCAGAATGATTGGGTTTTTTAGCCACTGTTGCAGAGTTTTAGGGTACGGGTGAAACAATAATCCCTATTTATTTTCAGAAGCAGTTACTCCCGAAAACTTGCAGTAAAGTACGTTCACAGCATGAAAAAGGAAACGAAATTTATGGAAATAAAGAACCTTGGGAAGACAATTGCTGAAAAGAATTTATCCACATGATACTGACATTCGGGATTGTAAAAGTCTTAGTACTATTGATTTCTGCGCCTGTCTCCCTTGTGGACGGGCGGAGTGTATATGAAGCAGTCATCTTTGGTGATGGGGAAAAAATGGTCGGCTTCTTCCATTAAAATAGCAGCCATGGTATTTTCCACCGCTGCAATTTCCACGCGCACTCCTTCCGATTTCAGATGTCTCACTAATTCTACATAATCGGAATCACCGGAAAAGATGATAATAGTGTCCACCTTCTGTGCGATTTGGGTTGCCTTGATGGTGAGCGGTATATCGGCAGACTTGTGGCATGGGAAAACAGAGCCATGATAATTTGCATGGAGACGTTCCGCAAGCTTGGAAGAAATATTTTGTCCCTCACGGAAATAGATAAGACGGTTCAAGCCGCGGTTCACGAGTACGCGGGGGATGATTGTATCGAAATTCAGCATCACGTTTGACTTGCCGACCAGTGAATGCAGGCTGCGCTCAATGTTATTACCGTCAATAAGTATGGCTACCGACTGGCTGATGTTTACATGTTCCTGTACCATGTGAGTTAATTTTATTCTTGCACCGCTTTCAGTAAAACGATGTATGTGGGAAAATGGTCGCTGTATCCGCCCGCGTAAACGTTTCCATGGTACGTGCGCTTGGGATACCCTTTGAATTTTCCGGTTTTCTGAATCATGTAATCCCGCTTGAAGATTTCAGCTTCCTTGAAAAAGAAGCCTTTTTGATTAGCATCGAGCCAGCCGGATGAAATGATGATTTGGTCAAACAGGTTCCACGAGTCGTTGTATG
>DATLYB010000207.1:0-4737 GCA_035575215.1 Chitinophagales bacterium | reverse complement strand
GAAGTCGAGCGGATAGACAGCTTTTTCGCGGCTGTAGGGATGCGACCATTTATCAGCGACTGCCATCTCCGCAGTGTGCGGAGCGTTTTTCAGCACGTTATCTTTTTCATCCGCAGCACCGGTTTCAATATCTTCAATCTCCTTGCGTATGCCAATCAATGCATCACAGAACCTGTCCAGTTCGGCTTTGTCTTCGCTTTCAGTCGGCTCAATCATCAGCGTTCCCGGCACGGGAAATGAAACGGTGGGAGCGTGGAATCCATAGTCTATCAGCCTCTTGGCGATGTCTTCCACTTCCACATTTACTTGTTTGAATTCCCGCATATCCACAATCAGTTCGTGTGCCACTCTTCCCTTTTTTCCGGCATACAATACTTTATAATATTTCTCCAGCCTCGACTTGATGTAGTTTGCATTCAGAATGGCGTATTTCGTGGCGCGGGTCACTCCATCGCGTCCCAGCATTTTGATGTAGGCGTAGGAAATCAGCAGGATGCTGGCGCTGCCCCAGGGCGCAGCGGACACCGGATGAATCGCCTTGGTTCCGCCAGTCTTCACGAGAGGATGTCCGGGAAGATAGGGCAGCAGATGAGCCGCCACGCAAATCGGACCCATGCCCGGACCGCCCCCTCCATGCGGGATGCTGAATGTTTTATGCAGATTGATGTGGCACACGTCCGCGCCAATGATGCCCGGACTCGATAATCCAACCAATGCGTTGAGATTCGCCCCGTCCATGTAAACCTGCCCGCCATTGGCATGAATGATGTCGCACACTTCCTTGATGTTTTCTTCAAAAACTCCATGCGTGCTTGGATAGGTCATCATCAGTACGCTCAGCCTGCCCTGGTATTGTTCGGCTTTTTGTTTCAGGTCGGCATGGTCAATGTTGCCGGTTTCATCACATTTCACCACTACCACTTCAAGCCCCGCCATCACTGCGCTGGCTGGATTCGTGCCGTGAGCTGAGGCAGGAATCAGCGCTACGTTCCGATGCGCCTGCCCTTTGTCGCGGTGATACTCGTGAATCACGAGCAATCCTGCAAATTCGCCTTGCGCGCCTGAATTGGGCTGCAGCGATGTTCCTGCCAGTCCGGTGATTTCCTTCAAGTAATTTTCCAGTTCGGTGATGATTTCAATATATCCCTGCACCTGCTCCACCGGAACGAATGGATGAATATCGGCAAACTCACTCCAACTCACGGGAATCAGCTGCGTAGCTGCATTCAGCTTCATCGTGCAGGAGCCAAGCGGAATCATGGACTGCGTGAGCGACAAATCTTTTTTCTCCAGTGCTTTGATGTATCGCATCATCTGTGTTTCGGAATGATGCGTGTTAAATACCGGATGCGTGAGGTATGATGAAGTACGTATAAGATGTTTGGGAAGGTTGGTTGTCTGCGGCTTGTCGTTTGTTGTTCGTTGTTCGTTGTTTGTTGTTCGTTCATTGAACATATCGGCATACAATTGAACCGTCTTGGATTTCTTTCCGGCAGCGATGGCAAATACGTTGATGATTTGCTCAAGGTCGGAAGTAAGAACGGTTTCGTCCAGCGAAATGCCGATGAAATCATTTCCATAGCGGAAATTGATTTGCGCCTTCTCTGCCAGTTCGCGGATTTGCTTCTGCTGATTTCCGGTGACGGCAATTTTCAGCGTATCGAAATAATGTTCATTCAATTGCCGGTAACCCATGGTGAACAATTCCCTGTCAAGGATGCGTGTCAACTGGTGAATACGCAGGGCGATGTTCCTTATTCCTTTCGGACCGTGATACGCTGCATACATTCCCGCCATGATGGCGAGCAAAGCCTGAGCGGTGCAGATGTTGGAAGTGGCTTTCTCCCTGCGGATATGCTGCTCGCGTGTTTGCAGCGCCATGCGCAAAGCGGGCTTTTCGTTGGAATCAACCGAAACTCCGATAATTCTTCCCGGAAACAACCTCTTGAATTCATCCTTGGCAGCAAAATAAGCCGCATGAGGACCGCCATATCCGAGGGGCACTCCGAATCGCTGCGTGTTTCCCACAGCGATGTCAGCGCCCAATTCACCCGGAGATTTCAGCAGCGCAAGGCTGAGCAGGTCGGCAGCGATTACCACATGAGAATTGGCGGCATGAGCTTTCTGGATGAAGGCAGTGTAATCAACAATCTGTCCGTCCTCAGCAGGATATTGAACCAGCGCACCAAAAACTTTTTCATTGAAAACAAACTGTTCATGACTGCCGATTTCAAGCTGGATACCCAGCGGCAAAGCCCGTGATTTCAGCACGGCAATCGTTTGAGGAAAACACTTTTCCGAAACAAAGAACACATTTGCTTCAATCTCTCTTTTGTTCCGGTTGTGGAACAACAGCGTCATCGCCTCGGCAGCGGCAGTGGCTTCATCCAGCAGGGAGGCATTCGCAACCGGCAATCCCGTGAGGTCGCACACCATCGTTTGGAAATTCAGCATCGCCTCCAGCCTCCCTTGCGAAATCTCCGCCTGATAGGGAGTATATTGCGTGTACCATCCGGGATTCTGAAAGATATTGCGCAGCAAAACAGAAGGAGTTATCGTGTTGTAATACCCCAGTCCGATATAGGATTTGAAGACCTTGTTCTTGGCTGCCTTGTTCTTCACTTCCCTCAAATAATGATATTCACTCAGTGCATCAGGAAGCTGCGGCTCTTTATCCAGGCGGATGGAGGCTGGTATGGTTTCTTCAATGAGCGCATCCAGGCTTCGGGAGGAGATTTTTCCCAGCATCAGGCTTGTCTCGTGTTCATCAGGTCCAATATGTCGTTCTGAAAAGCTGTCGGTAGTGTTAAGATTAAGTTTCACGAATCAGGTTTTAGGAACGCAAATCTAATAGCTTATTTGGTTTATCTTCTTATGATTAACATTCGGAGTGGATAACCCCTCTTTGAGCAGGGGAACGTGTCACTGTTCTGAGTTTCCGCGGATATATTAAATCGAATATTTTGTCTTGTACCCTCGTAACTTTGAGGCAAAATAAAAATTCATGAAAGCACTCAAATTAATTATCCTGCCGGTAATTGGTTTTTTCTCTCTTTTCCTGCAGCACTGCAAGGAAAAAAAGGAAACCGGTCCGCAACTGATTTTCAAATTTAAATTGGATTCGACACAAGTCAGGCTGAACAATTTCGGACAGCCGCAGCCGCTGCCTTCCGGTCATGCCGGGCAGTCGCCACGATTCAACGGCATCAGCGCGCATTATGTCGAGATGACTCAGAATGAGTTCACGCAGGTAGGGGAGGGGGAAGTTCTTTTTATTAACGAGGAAACCACTGCCGGTGGTGACAAAGCCATCCGTTTCGATAAAGAGGTGATTGTCGCTGATGGAGAAACGTTTTTAACCGTGCCGCTGGAGGCTGTTGCACCCGGCACTTATGAATACCTGCGCGTATCGCTCGCCTATCAGAATTATGATGTGGATTTGCTTGCATCCGGATATTCACTTACCGGAACGGTTGCCTCTTTTGTCGGATATAATACATACATTACTTCCTTTAAAGTTAAAGACAGCACCGTAGTTGTAAACGGAAACCGCTTGCAGGGATATTGGGCTTTTGAGACAAAGAATGCGCCTGTGCCCGTGCCGGTACAAACGGGGCAAGCACCGGGCACCACCGTTGTGAATCCTATTTTCGCTACTTCGCCTGTCCCCAACGGCTCTTGTTTGGTGACAGGAGCTTTTTCATCCCCCCTGGTGATTAGTGGCAATGAAACCGAAGATATCGTGATTACCGTTTCAGTTTCCATCAACAAAAGCTTCGAATGGGTTGAGGTGAATACTGACGGAATTTGGGAACCGCTTGCGGGTGAAACAGTGGTGGACATGGGGTTGCGGGGGTTGATTCCCATGGTGAATTAATTAAATTGCAATGGGTTTCCGAAAGTTTCTAACTCCCAAGTGGGTTGACCGTTACGCTGATATTTACCGGCAGGAGGGGTTCAAAGGCGTCATAAAGAAAGGCGGTCCGTGGCTGCTGGTGGGCTTTATCCTTTTTTACCTGATTCGTGACTCCATTTTGTACTTGCTGATTCCTTACCTCATTGCAAAAGGAATCATTGATATTTCAAAATGAAGTATTCCATCACCTCATAAATTTTCGCTGACAAAAGCAGCAAAGATTTTTTCCGCTTAATTTTTTGCTGACATGGAAAGCTGAAGATTCTTCAAAAGCGTGTCAGCGTTCTTGTGTTCACTGACATGGGTGAGCGATTTATATTTTTTCAGCGCTTCCACCGCGTCTTCAAATTCATGAAGCATGGCATGAACGAGGGCAAGATTGAAATACACGTTCGGATAGTCAGACTGTATCCTGGCTGCCGTTTGATAATGCAGCTTTGCTAATTTCAGTTCGTTGTTATCGAAGTAAAGATTGGCGAGGTTGAAATGCGATTCCAGATGACGCGGGTCATGCATCAGGGAAGTGGTGAAGCAATCAATGGCGCTTATGGTGTTGCCTTCTTTTGATTCGATGATGCCAAGATTGCAATAGGCATCAGCCGTGTAATCGTGTTCGCGGATAGCCTGCAGATAAAATTCCTTCGCCCGCCTGTCGCCTTTTTCATCCATCAGCAATCCCTGTTCAAAGGGGCTGAGGTCGGATTTCATCCGAATCACTTTTGCTTCGCGCGTCCGGGGAGCAAAAAGGTTAAGCTGTCCGTGTTTTTCAAGGTCAACACGTTTGGATTTTTTAACAGGCTTGTAATCAAACTTTTTGAGCG
>DATLYB010000206.1:0-3870 GCA_035575215.1 Chitinophagales bacterium | reverse complement strand
TACGAGAGCGTACTTTATCCGTTTGTAGTATTGTTTTCTATTCCGGTTGCCTTTATTGGAGCCTTGCTCGCTCTATCTCTCACGATGGAAAATTTCACCATCTTTTCCATTGTAGGCATCATCATGCTTTTGGGGCTGGTCACCAAAAATGCGATTCTGATTGTTGATTTCGCCAATCACATCAAGTTAAAGACCGCTACCATCCCGGATGCGCTGGTGGAAGCAGGCAGAGAGCGATTGCGCCCGATTCTGATGACTACCGTGGCGATGATATTCGGCATGCTGCCCATCGCACTCGCCAGCGGCTCAGGTGCTGAAGTGAAAAATGGAATGGCATGGGCAATCATAGGAGGTCTTACCAGCTCGCTGCTGCTCACTTTGTTTATCGTACCTTCCGTCTATCTGGTGGCTGAGAATATGAAAATGAAATTGGCGCGCGTTTTCAAAATAAAATCAAGGCACGAGCATCATCACGAACGACATTCTCCGGAACCGGCAGGGACACCGGGCATCAGACCTTAAAAATAATCCTGAAATTAATCCTGCGGTTAGTAAGGTAGTTGGGCACTGCATAAACGGTGTTATTGATGTCTTTCACCCACAGGTACGAAACCGTGTTGTTCACGCCCAGCAGGTTATAAATTTCCAGTGTTGCCCAAATGGATTCGAAGTGGCGAAAGAAATTTTTCGGAGGTAATTCTTTTTTCGTTTTGTCAAACAGCCGTGCAGAAAAGCCGATATCAACCCTGCGGTAGAAAGGAATGCGCAGCACGTCATTGTAACGCTGTTGGTCAGGCGGACCGAACGGCAAGCCGGAGGCGAATACCAGATTGAGATGCACCTTGAACGTTTTCAGCTTCGGAAGATAATCCTGAAAAAAGAGGTTGAAACGGACGCGCTGGTCGGTAGGGCGGGAAATGAAGCCGGGATGCACCGTCACAGTGTCAGTGATACTTTCCTCATCGCCTGAGCCAAGGTAGATGCGGTTACCATCGGCATCATAATACACATTGAAGTAGTCATCCTCAATGTCTTCCTGCGTAGAAAGCAGCGAGAGGCTCACCCACGATTCGGCATCTTCCACCAGTTCGCCATGCAGGCGGAAGTCAACGCCCGCTGCATATCCCTCCGCCACGTTCTCTCCAAAATAGCGGATGAGTACGTTGTCAAATTCATAGGGGACAAGATTCCACAGATATTTGTAATACACTTCGGTGACGAATTTGAACTTCCGTTCCCATGCCTTGAAATTCCAGTCGAAGCCCATCACGGCATGAAGAGATTTTTGCGCTTTCAAATTCGTGTTCACGTTGCCATTGAGGTCGCGCATCTCACGGTAGAAAGGCGGCTGTGCATAGATACCGGTGGCAGCTCGGAAGACAATATCACGCTCCGTAATCGGGCGGTATGAAAACTGAATACGCGGGCTGGCAACCCATTCTTTGTTCACATCCCACCATGTAAGGCGCACGCCACAAGTGAAGCTGAGCCGGTCATCGGAACCGAACGACCATGTATCCTGAAGGTATGCGCTGATGCGGTTGCTGGAGAGATTGATTTTCGATTTGAGCACGCTGCTGATGAGGACCTGCTCTGTATTGTAAGGCAAGGAGTATCCTGCAGAATCCAGGCGCTCCCATTCGTTGATGCGGTCTTCAATGATTTCATGCTGATAATTCAATCCCCATCTCACTTTATGCGCGTCATTAAGGTAGTAGCCTTTGTAGCCGCCTGCAGCCACCAGCGCCTCCAGGTCGTTGCGGACGTATTCATGCTGCGTGCCAACTCCGAGACTGTAGCGGGTTTGCCCGAAGTTCTGGCTGCTGAAATCAGACTCGACTTCATCCAGCCAGTATTCGCCAATAATATCAAACGCTTCCGACTCCACCGAGCGATACACCGAGGCAAGCCATTTGAAGCCCAGATGCTTATTAAGCCTTTGATTGACGCCAAATCCGGTCATGAAGGTGCGGTAGGCATCTTTCTCTCCGCCATCAAAATACATAGTGAGGCGGAGTACATTGTTCACGACTCCGAATGTTGTTTCCCGGTCAACCGGTTTGAAATGAAAGCGGTTCATCGCGAAGTTGGTAATCCAGTCGAAGTCAGTCCGTGAATTCAGTTTGTAAGTAATGTAGGATTGTATATCGGTGAAGGCGGGACTGTATTCACCCCTGGTATCGAGGCTTTTGAGCAGGTATTGGCTTGATTTCTGGCGGACGCCCAGCAGGTAAGTGAATTTATTTTTTTTGTCAGCGCCTTCAACATGCAGCGAGCCTCCCAGAAGACCCAATTCCAGTGAGCCTTTGAAATCCTGCGGCTTTTTGTATTGCACGTCAAGCACCGATGACATTTTATCTCCATACTTGGATTGAAAACCCCCGGTGGAGAAATAAGCTGAACTGACGAGGTGGGTATTGATGAAGCTCAGCCCTTCCTGTTGTCCGGAACGAATCAGAAAGGGACGGTACACTTCAAAGTCGTTAACATACACGAGGTTTTCATCGAAGTTGCCCCCCCGAACGGAATAAGAGCTGCTTAATTCATTGGTGCCGGAAGCTCCTGCCTGAGCCAGTATCGCAGTGAAATCGCTGAAAGGTGTGGGGATATATTCGGCTGATTTAATTTCAATGACAGCGCCACCGGCTTCATTGCGCACGGCTTCATTTTCGCTTATCTCAACGGGTGGCAGCGAGATGCCGGCATACAGGGTAACGTTAAGCTCCTTTCTTTGATTAGGTTTTAAAGCCATTTCAATCGTATCAGCCTTGAAGCCGATGAAGGAAAAAACAAATTGCAAATTTTTTCCTGAGGGGACAGTCAACTGGTATTTACCGCTGGAGTCGCTGATTGTTCCGATGGAATTGTTGTTAAGCAGGGAGATGTTCGCGCCAGCAATCACGTCACCCGATTGGTCAGTGAGCCTTCCGAAAACAACAGCATTTCCCTGGCTGAACGCAGTGACATAAATGGCAGTAAATAAAAGAGCGGCAGGGATTTTCGGCATAACTATGCGAAACGGGAATCAGGCATAAATAGTATTGATATCAAGATGCTTGAGGCTGGCGATGGTCTGCTGCGGGTTTGTTGATTTGAAAACGCTGTTGCCCGCCACGAGCACATCAGCGCCCGCTTTCAGGATAGTGTGAGCATTGTCTGTTCCAACACCGCCATCCACTTCAATCAAAGTTTTTGAATTAGCTGCATTGATAAGCGCTTTAAGCTTGCGGATTCTGTTCAATGTGTTGGGAATGAATTTTTGCCCGCCCCAGCCGGGATTGACGGACATCATGCAGACAACATCAATATCCGGAAGAATGTCTTCCAGCTGATTCACGTTTGTATGCGGATTGATTGCCACGCCTGCTTTCATTCCGGCTTCTTTCACTGCATGTACGGTGCGGTGCAGGTGCGCACATGCTTCAATGTGGATGGAGAGGATATCAGCACCTGCTTTTTGGAATTCGTCAATAAATTGAGCAGGTTCCACAATCATCAGGTGAACGTCAAAAACTTTTTTTGTGAACGGGCGGATGCTCGCAACAACGGGCGGTCCGATAGTGATGTTGGGAACAAACCTGCCGTCCATTACATCCACATGAATCCAATCGGCTTCGCTCCCATCAATCATTTTGACGGCATCCGCCAGATAAGCAAAATTGGCGGAGAGGATAGAAGGAGCCACGAGATGTTTCATGAGAGCGAAATTACGAATAACGATTTGACGTTTAACGAACCAAGTTATTCCTCGTCATTCGCACATGACATACGTCATTCTCCCAGGTAGGTTTTCAGCGATTTGGAAGTGGTGGTTTTTCTCAGCCTTCTCAATGAGCGTTCCTTAATTTGCCTGACGCGTTCTCGGGTAAG
>DATLYB010000205.1:0-3343 GCA_035575215.1 Chitinophagales bacterium | reverse complement strand
TCCAATGAGCGGCACCAGTTTGATGTGCCCATTTCCAGTTTTCAGGGCATCTCGTTCAAAATTGCCGATATGGCGACACAAATCGAAGCGGCTGAACTGCTGACCATGCAGGCTGCCGATTTGAAAAACCGCGGACAGCGTGTTACCAAGTATTCCGCCATGGCAAAGTATTATGCTTCAGAGATTGCGGTGAAAGTAGCCACCGATGCCGTGCAGATTCATGGAGGATACGGATATACCAAAGATTTCCCCGTTGAAAAATACTACCGGGACTCCAAGCTGTGCACCATAGGCGAAGGCACTTCTGAAATTCAAAAGGTGGTGATTGCAAGAGAAGTGCTGAAAGGGAATTGAACGGCAATCGTCAGTGCTTTTTCTCATCCACTTCAATTTCTACTCCCGGCACTTTGATTTTAATATCAGAATCATCTTCCGGTTGCTGCTGGATAATAAGGGTTTCTTTCGGTTGAATTTTTTTATCTGACCGTGACAGAAATTTAAACTTGTATTGTCCGTTCTTCTCAATAATCGTCCACACCGTTGACACCGGCTTGGGGACATTGGTGCCCGGGTCAGCTATCTGCAAAAACTTTTTTTCAAGTGGCGGAATGGAATCATTTTCAAAAAGTATTTTCACATTTACATAATCCTCCTCAACATTTTCCATTTTTACTCTCGATGCCGCCTCTGCATTTATTTGTTCACCATTCGCAATGAGCGTGAATTTCAAACCCTCAGGTGAATAAATAGTCAGGTCGTGTGCAATTTGCGCATGAAGAATTTTCATACTCAGAATTATTATAGCAGCACAAAATAAATTTCTCATGGCATTGATTTAGAATGGCTTTAAATACTTAAACACTTTTGTTCTTAAGCCGTCCTCAATTTCTATAAGAACTATTCCTGCTTTCGCTTTGGATAAATAATACTCTTTTCTTCCGGGAGATAAATTATCACTGAGAAGCAATTTTCCTGATGCGTCAAAAACGCGGAACTGTAAAGGTTCCGAATAATCTATGACGAGCCTGTTTTCCATAAGAGAGATGATTTTTTCTGAAAAAACCCAATCAGGCGTGAACGTATTTAATACACATTCACCCTGCCCCGCAATCACATTTGGATTATAGCTGGTTACATCCTGATATGCGTAGCCGTATAATATAAATTGACTGCCGTCTGCTGCACACTCTATCTTAGCCCATCCATAAATATAGGTTTCAAAGGGAGGGTCACCGATTTGTTTTCTGACTGCCAAATAGCGGGGACCTTTTCCGTCAAACTGATAATCATCGTCTTCCAATGCCAGATATACCTCCGATGCCCATCCGCTTCCAGCTCCAAATAAGGCTCCGCAGGTATAAGCAATGGCATGTGCTGAGTTAATATACTCGGCTTCCAGATATTGTTCATTAAGTGATTCAAAAGATATCTCGTAGCCTCCGAATGAAAAAATTTTAAACCGGAGGTCGTCAATGCCGTTATTATCCACATCAATGCTATAATATTTTGTTACACCGGCTTGTCCTGTAACCACAACCGGTGAAGGAAACATCGTTACGTTAAGGGTGGCGCTGCACGTCAGTCCCATTAAAAAAACCGGAATTACTGCAATGATTCTTTTCATGACTCAGGGTTGAATACCAAAATTATAGAAATGTTAAACAACTTGGTCACCTTCCTCTTTTTTCGACCATTTAAAAACAGAATTTTTATTGCGTTGAAGTTCATAACAAGCCTTTTCTATACAGTCAGTGTCCGCTTTGAAATAGGATTTCAAAGAAATAGTAATTACATTATGCAGGTTTTTTTTAACCAAAATCTAAAAACATGAATACTTACGCTGGAAAAATCGCCAAAGCAGCCTTGCTGCTGAGCTATTTGACGCTCCTGATGGCTATTGTATCACGCCTTGGAAACATTGGCGTGGGACCATTGAGCTACAGGGCTTGGATAGTTGCCACAGGACTCTTGCTTCTCATCGTGATTGCGAATAATACGCTTAAAAAAGAGGAGTAAATTTCTTTGGCTGATGTTTATCTCAGGCAATTAAGTCTTGAGCTTCACTTCTTTCCAACTATTTCGTAGCCATTCAGAAGGCTTATTTCTATTTTGTTTCCGGCAAAAACTAACCTGTCTTGGTTTACGCCACTTTTTTCTGTATAATTAACCATCTAACCCAACAGTCATGAAAAGGATGCTTTGGCTTGTGCCATTGTTTTTTTTGTGGTGCGGTGTGTCCGCTCAGTCTTCGACTCAAAGTTTCGTGATAACCCACAGCGGCTCAGTACCCAGCATTTCAATTTACGAAGATGCCCTCAAACACAACGACCTCGACAGGTTTCGGGCGCTTGAGCACCGCACGCTTATGTTTTTTACGGAAGGCGTGATAGTCGAACTTCTTTCGGGAAATGAAATGGTGCAACGCGGTTTAGCAGTTGACCTCAGCAAAGTGGACAGAACCGGCAACGACCCGCTGAAACATTCGCAGTTTGTGCTTCATCCTTCAGGCAGAATTCTCCAATTAGTAACACCCGTAAAGAAAGGACAATGAAAAAGAACCGCCCCCTCTGCATGGAATTACTGCTTGCCGGTATGCTGATAAGCTTGCTGGCGCTGACACCGGATTTTACATTGGCGCAATGTCCCGATGCTACCATCCGCATTGAAATTTTTACCGATAATTATCCGGAGGAAACAACATGGCAGTTGTTTGACCAAAGCACCGGGCTCGTGATAGCTTCAGATGACCTGTCAATAGCCGGCTTGCCATTCACGCTTTACTCGTGGGATGTTTGTGTTACTTCCACCGGCTGTTATGATTTCACCATCAATGATGCCTTTGGGGATGGCATCTGCTGTGCAGAAGGTTCCGGGTATTATAATGTTTATTTCAACGGAGCGCTTGTAACCACAGGAGGCGCCTTCTTTTTTTCTGAAACCACTACTGACATTGGCGGCTGCAGCTCGCAGGGATGCCCTGAGTCAACCGTGGCGCTGCAGATTTTTACCGATAATTATCCGGAGGAAACATCATGGCAATTGGTTGACCGCAGTTCCGGCTTCATCATCGCGCAGGATAACCTTACCGGTCAACCTGACCAAACATTGGTCACCTATGAAATCTGCGTGGCTGCAAACGGCTGCTATACCTTCACCATCTTTGATTCTTTCGGTGACGGCATCTGCTGCAGTTTCGGCAATGGCTATTACAATCTTTACCTCGATGGCATATTGCAAGCAACAGGAGGTTCGTTCGGCACCTCTGACTTAGCCAGTATCGGCAACTGCGCTCCAAGCGGCAGTTGTACAACTTGTCAGGGACCACCGCCTGCCAATGATGCCT
>DATLYB010000204.1:0-2176 GCA_035575215.1 Chitinophagales bacterium | reverse complement strand
AGAATATCCAACTGAGCCTGCGCCCATTCAAACTCACCGCGGTAGTATGAAAGCTTAGCCTGCTTGAAGCGCGCCAACTCACCCAGCGGCTCATCCATGAAAGCTTTATCCACCTGCCCATAAAGCAATGATGCCTCCCATATTTCTCCTTTCATAATGTAGAAATCGCCCAGTTCCAGCTTGAATTCACCCTTCACGCGCGGCTCGATACCGGGCTGATTGATGATATTTTCCAGCAGTTGGATGGCTTCATCATAGTTATTGAAGTAAAATGCCTGCAATTCAGCCTTTTCCCGTATGGTGGGAGCGGTAGCGCTGTTTACCCCAAACTCGGCTATGAATTTGTCAAATTCGCTGTCGAGGTAAGCGAGGTCTTCGGGATAGTGGGTCACCGCATCCTCGATTTTTTGCTTGTAAACCCTCAGCAGTTCCTGACGCGCGTTCATATACAAAGCCGAGGCGCGCCCTTTGTCAATAACATATTGATAGGCTTCGATGGCGGCATGGTAATCTCTCTCCGCAGCAGCAGAGCGGGCAATGTTAATAAGTCGGTATCCGTTTTCACGCATCCGCTTGTCGAGCGCTTTTGCCTGGATGATGGCAGCCTTGAAATTCTTTTGCTGCACATAGTGCCACACCAGCATCTCGCTGTAGTAAATGGCTTCGGGATACCGCTGGATGCGTGAAAGCAATTGCGAATGCAGTTCATCAGCAAACTCTTTCCGCTGCACCACGTTTTGAAGCAGGTTGCGCACTGTCTGGTCGTTGCTGCTTCCCTGGTCAAGAAAGAGGAGGTAGTTCTCAATGGTTTTCTGCGGATTGTTCAGCTTCTCATAAATATTAGCCAGTTCCAGCGCAAACAAGCCGGGAACGCCTAATAATTCCCTACCCCTCTCATAGGTTTTTGCCGCAAGCTCCATCTCGTTGAAGTTCACAAATGCGCTGGCAAGCTGCACCACCTGTCCGTCACTGGGCTTCAGCATTTTCAGGGCATTATTGTATTCTTCTTTTCCTTTGGAAAGATTTCCCTGCTGAATGAAGAAGTAGCCAAGGTCAACCAGGTAGGTGGGATTGTCGGGGTTTTTCTTGATGTTTTTTCTTACAATTTTTTCCAGTTCCCCATAATTGCGGATGTAAAGCAGCGAATTGTAGAGATAGCGGTAGTTGGCAGGGGTTGGATTTTTGTCATAGAGTTTTGAAAAAAGCCCGGCTGCTTTTTCGTAGTCGCCATTGCGGTAATATTCAAAGGCAAGATTTTGCTCGGTGTTATCCTGAGCGATGGACAGAACCACAGAGCAAACACACAAACAAATTATCAGAAGCGCCCTCATGTTGAAATGAAGCAGTAAAGTTACTACTGATTGAAAAGAGCAGCCGCCTGCCCTGTTACCGCATCAGAAGCTTTCTGTCCGGAATTATATTATAAAAAATAACAATCAGCCATGTAACGCTTATTGTCCCTGTGGCCGTTGCAATGAATACCAGCATGTGAAAGTGTTTAAACTGCCTGAAAAAAATCAAAATGCACCTCACTAACGGGAATTGCAGGCTGGTATTGCATGATGGAAGCTATTGCTGAATAGCGGATGGCTGCTACTTCTTGGGCACAGGCACGGGCGGATTATCGAACTGGTTGATGTTAATGGTCTTGATTTTATTGACGTGATGCCATTTCCCTTTTTTAAGCCGGAAACCCTCATAGGTGCCGTCAGGGATGAAAGTGAATTTCATGTCAGCGAGCCTTTCCTCGGGCGCCACCAAGTGGTCATACACAATCATCTTGTCATTGGCGGAATAATTCAGGGTAACGATGGCGTCTTTTCTGAATTCAAGAATGAACCGGCTAAGCAGAGTTTTATTCCCAGCGCTGTCTTCAAACTGGAAGATGGGCGCGCCAAACAGGGGCTTCCCGTTTTCGAAATGCAGCACATCAAGCAGTTTTTTGCTGCTCCACAAATCATTTTGGTCGAACCCGAAGAGCGTGTAATACTTTTTGCCTTTATGCGTGAACTCATAAATGTTGTAGTAGAGAGCTCCGAACCATTGGTCAGCATCAACCACCATGTTCGTGGCATCACTCAATGAATCGGAATAATCAAACAGGGGGAACAGGTGCAACTTGCCGGATGAATTCATCTGAATGGCGCCATAATGCCTGAACAAGCCATTGCCCCAG
>DATLYB010000203.1:0-2874 GCA_035575215.1 Chitinophagales bacterium | reverse complement strand
CTCGAAAAGAATGCAAAGCAAATCGAGCTGATAAACTTTCAGAGAAAAAGACTGGAGTCAAAACAGATTACCGAAGAAGAATACAAGAAAGAAGTGGGAAAGATAAAATCAGACGTGAATGCGCTGATGGTGCTTATCAAGTCAGACGATAAGGCTAAATTTAAAAACCTGATTGACATTTTGGATGAAATGCAGATTTGCAACGTAGGGAAATATGCCATCGTGGATATTGCTCCAGCGGAAAAAGAACTGATTGCATCATTGGAAACGGGAATGCAGGGAGGAGCGCAGTAAAAGTCAGGGTTATGGAAAAAACCAAATTCGGAATCTTAGCGTTAAAATCAGTGACGATTAACTTATCATGACGTCCATATTCAGTGAAAGGTGGATTGACATTATCTTCTCCGGAAGGAACCAGGAGTATGGAGCGTATGTGCTTCGCAAAAGGTCAGCCCGTTACGTCATTGCGGCTGCGCTGATATCCACCGCATTGTTTTCACTTTCACTGGCAGCCCCCATCATCATCAAAAAGTTTGGATTAGATGTCAGGAAGGAGGAAAAAATAAAAGTTATCGAAGTCACAGAACTGTTGGCGCCTCCGCCCATTGACCCGACCGAGCCTCCTCCTCCGCCTGTGGAGCCGCCTCCTCCATTGAAGACCACCATCAAATTCACCCCTCCCAAGATAGTAAAGGACGAAGAGGTGACGGAAGAAGATGAACCGCCATCCCAGGAAGAATTGAAAGAAGCCGAAGCAGGAGCTGTTACGCAGGAAGGCGATACTGCGGGAGTGGATTACAGCCTGCTGGAGGTGACGGGTAATGATGTGGTGGGCGACCCCGATGCCGATAAGATTTTTCAAATCGTGGAACAGCAGCCTGAATATCCGGGGGGGGAAAAAGAGCTGATGAAATATCTGAGCAGCATCAAATATCCCGAAATAGCGAGGGAAAACGATATTGAAGGCTCGGTATATGTCAGGTTTGTGGTGGAAAAAGACGGCTCAATAACCAATGTTGAAGTCGCCAAAGGAGCAGATAAAATCCTGAATGAAGCAGCCGTTGCTCATGTCAAGAAGATGAAACCATGGAAGCCCGGCAAGCAAAACGGCAAAGAAGTTCGGGTTCAGTACATCGTGCCCATCAAGTTTACATTGCAGTAAACTCTCCGGCAGTTTTTTTTCCGCCTGATGAATAAATTATTTCTTTATTTCGGCTTTGCAATGGTGCTGGTGTATTTAGCAGCAGGCGTGTGGATAATTCTGTATGGAGAAAATTATTTTGATACAATACCCGCCTGGGCTCGCGTGGCTACCGGCTGTTTACTGATAGTTTATGGTGTGTTTCGCTTCATCAGATACCGTAAAATGTCAAGGATAGAATGAGGAATGATGAAACGACAAGGTAAAAGAATGAAGAACCTGAAACAATCTGTCAACTTTTCCTTTTGCGGTGTGTTATTTTCTCTTTTGATAATTGGTTCAGGCTGCACCCCCTCTGATTCACCTTCCGACACCGCCACCACCGGACATATCAAAATCAGTGTGGATGAAACATTTTATCCCGTTATTGACACGGAATTGGATGTGTTTCATGCGTTGTATAAATACGCTGTCATCACGCCCTCTTATGTTCCTGAAGTACAGGCGATGAAAGACCTGCTTGATGATTCCGTAAGACTGGCAATAGTGACAAGAGAGCTGAATGACGAAGAGAAGAAATACTTCGAAAGCCGCAAACTCTTTCCAAAATCATTGAAAGTAGCCACTGACGCTATCGCGCTCATCACACATCCCGAAAATGATGATACAGTTGTCACAATGGAACAATTGTCCGATATTTTTTCAGGAAAAATAAATACCTGGAAAACACTTAACCCAACAAGCAAACTCGATAAGCTGATAATAATCTTCGACAACAAAAATTCGAGCACAGCCCGGTACATCCAAGAGAAATTCAACACCGAGCTTCCCCCTAATACCTACGCAGTGAATACCAATCCCGAAGTGATTGATTACGTTGCTCAGAATAAAAACGCCTTGGGAGTAATTGGTGTAAGCTGGATTAGCGACACCGATGATTCCGTATCCCTGGATTTTCTTGAGAAGATAAATGTCCTCCGCATTATCAGCAAACCCGGTGATATGCGCGGAAAGCAACCCTATCAGGCTTACATTGCACAAGGCTCATATCCATTAACCCGCTCCGTATATATTATTAACCGTGAGGCTAGAACGGGTTTAGGCACGGGCTTTGCCACTTTTGTCGCAAGTGATAAGGGACAGCGTATTATATTGAAAGCCGGACTGGTGCCGGCTACCATGCCGGTACGAGTGGTGGGATTCAATAAGTAAAACTTGAAAAAGAAAATGACGAGTATCATTAAATTGAAAACATCGTGCACGCATGATTTATATCATCGCCTCTTGTCTGCTGGCTGTTTCCTGGCTTTTCTCAGCGTTTCAGCAACCGCCTTCTCGCAAACTATTCAGGATGCAGTCAAAGCTCTTTGGAATGAGCAGCCGCAAAAAGCAAAAAACATTTTGCTGCACGTAGTTTCCAAAACACCCGCAGATGCAGAAGCTTGCTTCCGCCTTGGAAATATATACTATTCACTGGGCAAGAAGGATTCAGCCGCCTTTTACTTTCAGAAGGGCATCAAACCTGAAGACAAAGTCAACTACAACTTTGCAGGACTCGGCAAGCTTGCTTTGGATGACAAAAACGAATCGAAGGCTCAGGAATATTTAAATAAGCTGACGGCTAACGGAAAATCAAGAGACCCGAAAGCCTATATTTTTGCAGGTGAAGCCTATTTCAATTCATCTCTGAAAGATTCAAGCCGGGCGCTTCCGCTACTTGTAAAGGCAACCGA
>DATLYB010000202.1:0-4259 GCA_035575215.1 Chitinophagales bacterium | reverse complement strand
TACCCACAACTTTTGTTCTTCATCTTCACCTGAAAAACGCAAAATTTTTTTTAAAATTAAGGAATCCTCTTTTAGACTACCGAACCAGCGCATTCTTCTCCACGCCCTGCGCGTTGCCGTGCTCTATGAATATAATTCAGTTCAGGGCAGCCAGCGGATAACTACACGCTGGTTTGAGCGCCTGAAGCGAACAACTTTTCCAAATCAAAACCGGGGAAAGTATCTAATCCGAATCAAATCCTAATTAAAATCCTGAACATCAAATCGGTGAGCAGCACGCTTTTTTCAGTTCCGGAGAAATCCACCCCTTTCACCTTCATGTCGTATTCGTGAAGAAGGTGTAGGATGTTGACCGTTTCTTTGGAAGAATAGTTTCTCAAATAATTTTTTAAATCATCCGCCATCGGTTTGGAACGAATCTGCAAGTCACCCATCATTTCATACGGATTGGCTTTGGTTGACTGCAGTACCAATGCCTTGCTGAAAAATGAATACAGCATACCCATCACCATCACCGGCTCGTTGGCTTTCGGATTCTTCTCGAAATATTTCACAATGCGAAACGTTCTGGGCTTGTTGCGCAGCGCCAGAGCTTTCGTCAGCTCGAACACGTTGTAGTCTTTACTGATGCCGATATACTTTTCAATGTGATGGGTAGAAACAGTAGTTCCCTTTCCGACATTCAGCGACAGCTTCTCCAGCTCATTCATGATTTTAGAGAGGTTGTTCCCCAGATATTCAGTTAGCAGTTCCGTTGCGTCATGGCTGAGGTGGATTTCCATCTCCTTCGCCAGCGAATCAATGAATGCAGGAATTTGGTTGTCATACAGTTTTTTGCTCTCAAGTGTCACGCCTTTGGTTGAGAGCAGCTTATATGCCTTGCTGCGTCCGTCAAACTTCTTGTACTTGTAACAAATCACAAAAATGGTTGACCGCATCGGATGCTCGAAGTACCGCAGCAGTGCATCGAAATCCCTGAATTGCTGCGCTTCCTTCAGAATCACGACCTGATAATTTGACATCATCGGATAGCGCATCACTATATCAAGCAAATCCTTGTAACCGGTATCCTTGCCGTAAATGATGGTTTGGTTAAAGCTCTTTTCAGCCTCGCTCAGCACATGACGTTCAATGTAGTCGCTGATTCTGTCAATGTAATAAGGTTCTTCACCGTGCAGCAGGTAAAGGGGATGATAGATTTGGTTCTGCAAATCGCGAAGAAGCTGCTTGTACTCTGTCATTATCTTTTTTGAGGCGGAAGCCGCAAGTTATTTATTTTTCGGGAGATGAAAATCATCAGGATGGAGGGTGCCGGGGAGCAGCTTGCTGCTTTTGCTCATGCAAAGACGCTGTTCGATGTTGTAAGGAAAAAGTCGGTGGCTGCAACGCCCGAAGAGAAAGTCAGGCAGATGGTGATTCATTACCTCATTGAAAAAAAGCAATATCCCCGTGTCCTGCTGGGTGTGGAGATTTCCCTTTCCGTCAACCGCCTGCAAAAACGTTGCGACCTCCTGGCCTATAAAAACAATCAACCCGTGATGATTGCCGAATGCAAGGCTCCTTCGGTGAAAATCAGCCAGGCTGTGTTTGAACAGGCGGCACGGTATAACCTGTCGCTCCAAGTACCTTACCTGCTTGTTACCAACGGCTTGCTGGCATTATGCTGCAGGGTGGATTTGAAAAAAGGAACCTTTGAGTTTCTGGATGAAATCCCTGCCTATTCTGAGCTTTTAAGTTAAGTTAGGTTCACTATTTCTCATGTTCTTTTTCTCAGGGGAAAATCCCCAGCTTCATGTAGTCATCCGCCACTTTGTTGATGGCAATCATGAAGGCGGCTGTGCGAAGGTCTTTCACGTCTTTATTGCGCAGCCACAACTCGCGAATCTGCCGGTAAGCGTAAACCATGGTTTCCTCCAAGCCGGAGTTCACCAGGTCAATTTCATCAGCACCCTTTGCAATAACGGCTTTCTCATGTGATGAAACGTTTTTCCCTGTAAGTTTTTCCACCAGCTCGATGATACCCATCGAAGATGTTTCATCAAACCGTTTTTGAAGCCTGCCGAAGCGGACGTGCGAGAGGTTTTTCAGCCATTCGAAATACGATACGGTGACACCGCCCGCGTTCAGATAAATATCGGGGATGATGAAAACACCGCGCCTCAGCAGCTTTTTCTCCGCCTCCGGATTGATGGGACCGTTGGCGCCTTCTGCAATGATTTTCGCCTTTATCTCATCCACGTTTCCTTCATGTATCTGGTTTTCCAATGCAGCCGGAATCAGGATGTCGCACTCCAGTTCCAGCGCATCATACTTTTCTTTCATGTTAATAGCATGGTTGAAATCGAGGATGGAGCCTGTTTCCTCGCGATGCCTGTACAGTGCCGGGATATCCAACCCCTTGGGGTCATACACCGCACCTTCCACTTCCGATACTGCAATGATTTTCGCTCCCTGCTCATAGAGGAACAATGCGCTGTAGTACCCCACATTTCCGAAGCCTTGCACCACGACAGTTTTGCCTTCAAGGCCGGGCTCAAGTTCAAGTTCTTTCATGTCTTCTTTATGGCTCAAGGCTTCCTTCAAACCAAACATGATTCCTTTGCCGGTGGCTTCTTTTCTGCCGCGTATTCCGTTTTGAGTCACCGGTTTTCCTGTTACGCAGGCATAGCCGTCTAAATTTCCGGGATGGAAGGTCATGTAGGTGTCGAGAATCCACGCCATCTCCCTTTCGCCCGAGCCATAGTCGGGGGCGGGCACGTCAATGCCGGGTCCGATAAAATTTTTCTTTATCAATTCAGCCGTGTATCGTCTTACTATCCGCTGAAGCTGTTGGGTTGTGACTTTCCGGGGGCTGATTTTTATTCCACCTTTCGCTCCGCCAAACGGCACATCCACAATGGCACACTTGTAAGTCATCAAGGCTGCCAGCGCCATCACTTCGTCCTGGTTTACCATCGAGCTGATGCGGATGCCGCCCTTCGTGGGAACGCGGTGATGGCTGTGCTGCACACGGTAGGCTTCTATCACCTGGTATTCGTTGCCGATTTTAACCGGAAACTTCATGCGATATACGCTGTTGCACACCTTTATTTGTTCCAGCAATCCCTTGGGTACTTTGGTAAGCACAGCGGCTTTGTCGAAATAATCATTTACTCCCTGGTAAAAGCTGAATTCGGCTTTCGCCTTTTCTTTTTTTGCGGTAATCATAGGGTTAATCAGTTAAGGGTTATTCTGAATTCTTTTTCTCCAACCGGGAAATCTTCCTTTCCAAAACTATCAGGAAAACAAAAATCAGCAGCAGTATAGTAGCCAGAACGCTGAACACCACGTGGATTTTTCCGGTGGTCCACAGGTTGTGTGTTTCCGCTGCGAATGCACTTGCCGGCATCCCCAGCGCCAAACTCATGAGGTATAGAGTATTTCTCATCTGGTTACATTTTTTTCCGAATGAACTTGCAACAGCAGCCTGAATCGTGCCGTGAGTGATACCAGCCACATCCCCATGATAATGAATCCCGCAGCGGCAGAATAAAATACCGGCTTCATTCTATTGTCCAAATCGTACTCCTTGAATGCCGGGTTACCGCTGCCTCCGGGATGCAGCGAGTCGGTCATGTCGGGGATAATTTTGATAAACACAAAAAAAATCACAAACGCAAACACATTGTACACCGAAGCTACCTTCGCGCATTTTTCGGGGTCGCTCAGCGAGCCGCGCAATACAAAATAGGCAAGGTAAATCAGCAAGCCCAATGCAGCGCCATTCAGCTTGGGGTCGTTGACCCAGGGCGCGCCCCACGTGAAGTTCGCCCATTGCATTCCTGTCAGCAATCCGAGGATGCCGAAAAAAATGCCAACCCCTGCCGAGGTGGACGCAACCAAATCATACTGCCGCTTGCCTTTGGCAAGAAAAAGAATGCTGCAAAGGAATGAATACAACGTCAGAAAAATCATGGTGAACCACATCGGCACGTGAAAAAAAAGATTGCGGATGGTTTCATACAATATCTCGCGATAAGGAAAAGTAATTCCGGCAGTTGGCGCCATCTTCAGGATGGTAGTGCATTTAAAGCCCACTCCTTTAGCCGTGTCGGTTTTTTCAATGGAAAAGCCATCGCGCAGGAAAAATGTTCCATCCTGTTCATTATAGATGATAAGATTATAGAAATCCTTTTTGCTGTCTGTTCTCAAGTCGGGTGGTATGCCGAATTCGACATTAAGATGTGTAGGGCTGATGACGGTTGTCAGGTTGTTGCAGA
>DATLYB010000201.1:0-5239 GCA_035575215.1 Chitinophagales bacterium | reverse complement strand
AACCAAAAACGCTTTGGCGGCATCGAAATACAAATTGTAAACAAACAACTGCCGCAGGTCATCTTCTCCCACGTCTTTGCCATCCTCAACGGTTTTCCATTTGGTGTCGAGAATGATATTGCTTTCCCCGTGCCGAATCAGAATATCCGGCTCTAACCGCTTGCCATATCCTGAACCGGGGAACCAGTATTTATGGCGCTTCTTTGCGTGCACTGAAAATTCAGATTCTGCGGAACTCCTTTTCAGCGACCTGAAAATAAATTCTTCCCAAAGCCGGTTCATGTCAAACATGAGTGCGATGACATTTTCCTTTCCGGTACGGATATCGGGATGATAATTCAGCAGCAACATTTGCGCGATTTGCAGGGCGGATTGGTACTTTGCCGTCTTGCGGCTTTTTGGAAGTTGTTCAAAATGCTGCTCACAGACTTTCAAACGGGGCATTTCCGGGAAATCGAAGAACGCGCGCATGACGCGGTCGTCAAGGGATGCGTTGGTATTGATTTTTTTGATGAGCAGCAGGCACTCGTAAAGCAGTTGGTGCATCCGATGCACCGGGTCGTAGATGGCATGGCGGGTATAAAACCGCTCTTTGTGAATGATGTTTTCCCGGATGTGCCCGCTGAAAACCAAAGCGCCCTTGAGCGCTTTTACGCTGCCTTCCTGCTTCCGGTATTTTTTGATTAGCCCGCTGCGGAGAAGATATTCCATCTCCGCAAGAAATAATTCAAAGTAGAGTTCAAGAATGCTGTTTGCCTTGAGTCGCAAGTCAGCATGTTGCACCGATTCGGGGAGCAGCAGCCGGCATGTTTTGAGCATATCGAGCAATATTCCGTGCCAGAGGTCTTTGTCGGTTTCGTATTTGTCAATCTTGGGTAAAACTTCAATGGTGAGGTTGCCGACCTGAATGGCGCCAACGTATTCCGTGAATTGAATGCACTTGTGACCGAGCGAATAATACTTGCCATTGTGTTTTGCAAAGAACAGTTCCAGCGCATTGAAATGATTTTCCGTAAAAAGGCACTCCCCGATTTTTTCATCAATGCGGATGCGCTGATGCTCGAAAACCTGAATGATGCTTTGTTTATTCATTCTGCTTCCGCAGGACTTTCTTTTGGTTGTATTTGTTCGGCATGCTGACCAATCAGCGACTGAATGGCTTTTTGGAATTTGTACTTGTCAAACGAGCCGTCATTATTTGTGAACGATTCAAACCTGAATAGCGGCTTTTCGGAATCGCTGTAATCCGTCCCGTCAACCGGAAAAAGCCTGACTCCTTTTTCATAACCGGGTTTAACAAATCCATTTCCGAGAATCGCGGCAATCTTTCCGTAATCGCCATAGAAATATTCTTTGAGCTGCGGGATGATTTTTTGTTCGAAGGCATTGAGCAAATCCTTCCATGAAAAAACTTCCATGAAAAACGAATGACCGATGAGATGGTCTTTGTCGAGGAGGCGTTCGATGCGTTCGTTGATGACTGAGAGAAGTTTATCAAGCTGCAGCCCTTCATCTTCAAAATGCTGAGTGAGCAAATCCGGCTGGGGCATCATTTCTTTAAAAGTAAAACGCCTGCGCAATGCAGTGTCCAACGCTTCCACGCTTCGGTCGGCTGTGTTCATTGTTCCGATGATATAAAGATTCGGAGGAACGGAAAAATTTTCTTTAGAGTAAGGCAGCGTAACGGCAATCGCTTCTTTCGCTCCGGCTCTTTTATCTTCTTCGAGCAGCGTGATGAGTTCGCCCAGTATGGCAGCGATGTTGCCGCGGTTGATTTCGTCAATGATGAGGACGTAGCGGTTTTGGAAATTTACCTTATCATTTTCAAGTTGATTGGAGTATTCAGTTACAATTTTTCTTTTTTGGTCAAACCCAGGAGTCTGACTATCTGTTGATGAATTCGGATTCTTGGATTCGAATGCTTTCAATTCACCGAATATAGCAGCATTTGTGTATAATCCGGAACGAATGCCTAATTGGCTTAAATCCTTTATTTTTTCAATTGCTTCTGCCGATTCGTATTTGTTGTATATCTTTTCAAGAATCTGTTTTCTACTGATATCCTGTACCCATTCACCAGACTTACCGCGGTATTTGATTTCCACATTCTCATTCTCGTCAACTCCTGTGATATTCATCGGATTTCCTCGCTTCAGAGTTTTGGATTCAATCGCTCCGTTTTCCTCAATCTGACTTTTCAACTCATCAATCCATCGTTTGTAAAGATTATCAAACGAAGCAGTTTTTCTCAATCTTTCGCTCTTTATCGAATTGACAATGCAGTCATACATTGCCTTAATACATAGCTTTTTGAAGATGCCGTCTTCAATCCGGTAGGCTACCGCTTTTTTATCAGCATCCATCACCGGTTTTATCCCCTCTACAAAATCCTCATAGCTCATGCTTTGATGAAACGTCACGAATGCAATTTGTTCCGCATTGTAAAGTTCGTTGTACCGCTTATTTAGTTCTTCCCTGTCTTGCGGGGCTTTTCCGTCAATAATTTCAACGGCAAGTTCTTTGGTCATATAGGTCTTGCCCGTGCCGGGCGGACCGTAGAGAATCGTGTTCAAACTGTGGATTTTTATAACCGGTAATTCATTGGGTTCTTCAATTTTTTCCTCTGAAAACTCAGCATCATCACCGCTTTGTTCATATCCGCCAGAAAGTGTTCTGTACAAAATATCTTGCGCAAGAATCCTGTAATTCTTTTCGCGATAAGCATTCGTGGTTAAACTTTTCTGGTGGAGTTCGACCAGCTCTTTATCTTGTCTGATGAGGGCACAAATTATTTCGATTAGTTCCAAGTAGTGAATGTATTTGCCTCCCGCTTTAGCAGGTTGGATTCCCGCCATTTTGCAGAGTGCCACATAGAATTGCGATTTGTAAAATGTATATTTTTCGGGGTATTTAAAGCATAGATAAGTTGCGATTGAACGCTCGTCCTGAAAAGGTTGGTGGTGAGGGGTTGCATCTGCTTTTTTAAACAGTGCGCGAACTTCAGCGAAGTAATTCTCCATTCTTTCTGGTAACGGCTTCGATTCATCATACAGAATTTTGAAACACTTTCGCAATCCCTCCGGCTGCTGTTCAGCCATGGTTTTGTTTGCAGCCATCGTATTGGCAAAAAGCAAATTGCCAAACCGGATTTTCTTAAACATCGCGGCAAAATCATTTGAGTCAATATCCCAGTTTTTTTGAAAATCATTCACCAGTTCCCATTTGTAGATTTCATCCCATTTGCCACTCTTGCGAATGGCTTTGTAATCGGCAATCAGCTTTTTGAAAACGGAGTTCAAATCTTTCCTCTCCGTATTTCGGTAGGCTTCTTCGAGAGTAAGCTTGGTTTGCGTTCTTATGGAAAGCCATTTAAAAAAGCTTTCTGCAATAGTCTCGAAATCGGGATTGGTTAAATCACCTTCCAGAATGATGTTGTTTTTGGGGAATCCCAGGTCATACATCATCTGCTCGGATTCCTGCTTTAGACCGCTTTGCTTTGTTCCTATGGTGATAGCCTTATTCTGTTTCAGAACAAATCTGCCGTTGCTAATCAGAAAATTACTGTGGTCAACGGTGTATTCAAGAATGGAGGTTTTACCTTGAGGGCGGTCCGGGTCTAAGAGCTGGATGTATGAGGCAATTTCATTCTTGCGATGAGAGTCATAAATCTTCAGGATATAATCATGATTGTTCAATCTGATGTTGAAACCATATTGAGGCTCATCGCTGTCAATTCCTTTTAGCGCCACACCTCCATAAACCGGATTAGAACCGGATTTACCTTGCAGAAAATTCAAAAAAGCCCTGATGACACTTTGATTGGTTTGCTGCACGACTCCCTGCGGTTTCGGAATCTAATATAGTGATTTTTCAGCCAGAAAAAACATCTCGTTTTGGGTTAAAGTTTGCCAGGCTACCCAATCTGGCAGCGACAATTTAGCATGCACCCAACTCTGCTGGGGGGTGAAAATAATTTATTCTTGCAACAGGTCATCCTAAGGAAAATACAAAAGAAAACGGAAACAGGCATGTCTGCCCATTGAAGAATTCACGGATGAAACCTGAGATAATACTCTGTCTGTAAATCCATGTATCCGTAGTCAATCACCAGCGTGTCGTGGATGAAATACAAGAAAGCCGGACGCCCGTTAATTTGTAAAACCGGGCGGTCATCATGTTCCGTAAGCCCGTATTTCACCGTGTAATTTGAGGTTTCCTTCAGCGTGTCACCATGAAAAGTTTGAAGTGTTCCATCACTAAACTTGATGATTCGGGAATAGGAAAGTGAATCGGCATAGGTGGTTTTTGGCGTTCTGAAACAGCAGCGGGTTTTATGCCATTTCCATGTGCCAAGTATTCGGGTTGCAAGCTGTTGTTCAGATTTCCCATCCTCAGTCTTTTGTATTTGTTCATGCTTCGTCTGGTGCATGTTTGCTGCATCAGTTTTTGACTGGTCTTTGGATGTTTTGCATGAAAAAAGGAAACTAATCAGGAGGATGAGGACGATAATCTGAAAACGCAACATATCCGGCAGTTAAAGTCTTTTAATGTCTGAAGTTAATGGTGGAAAGTGGCGGGTTTTAATCTTACACTTCCACGTGGGTAAACATGTCATTCAGCCGCTTTTCTTTTCTTCCCTTCCAGTTTTGTTTGTGGTAAGCGTATCCGGCTATGAGCGGGAAAGCAATGGTGGCTTCGGCAAACACCATCTGCTCGTTTACGGTATCCACCTTGCCCCACGAGCATGCTTCCTTGAGTGTGGAGCCTGAGAGCGCCCCATCGCGCTCATCGGCAACGGTGATTTGCACGGCATATTTGTGCATGGGTGCCTCCTCTCCAAGAATATCGGTGGCAACCACGACATCCTGCACAAAATTTTTTGGCACGCCCCCTCCAATCATGAAGATGCCCGACTCGCGGTGCTGCATTTTGATTTTGGTGATTTCCAGAAAATCAGCGGCTGAGTCAATAGTGACCTTGGGTCCCTGGGTGTGATACTGATGGTGTACCAAGCCGAAACCGGCAGAGCAGTCGGAAAATGCAGGAACGAAAATGGGTACGCCTTTTTTGTAGCAATTCCACACGATGGAATCCTGACGGCTTTTTTCGAATTTCTTGTCATCAAGGTATTTTCCCATTTCATAAATGAACTCGCGGGAAGAGTAGGGGCGCTTTTCCAACTGGTCGCAAATCTTTGCTACGGTTTCGTCACAGACGCGCAACTCTTCCTCGTCAATAT
>DATLYB010000200.1:0-5930 GCA_035575215.1 Chitinophagales bacterium | reverse complement strand
GTTTTGAAGGAAGAATTTTAGTTGTTGAAAATGACTTCGCATGTTGCGATTCCACTATTACCAATCCGGTAATCAGGTTCCCCTACGAGGCATTTTTTGATGAAGATAACACGCTGTGGATTGCCGATTTTCTGGAAGGGCTTCTGAAAATCAGCGCTGACGAATCACGCCAAATTTTTCCGCAAGGGCTGCCGAATACAACTAACGTTCAGAACATGTCGGCAGAACGGAACGTGGTTGCTGTTGCACCGGGAGGAGCCGGTCCCACAACCTCCGATATGTTCAGCCGTGATGGAGTTCTTTCATTCATTGACGAATGGTGGAATAATTACCATGAATTCAACTATCCCATTCTGGGCGATTCGGCATTCCTCAGTGTGTATTCAGCAGCGGTTGACCCTTACACTGACGCCATATATTATGGCTCATGGACAGGCGGGCTGGCTGAATTTTCAAACGGCATCTTCACTATTTATAACGAGAACAACAGCATTTTTGAGGATGTCGAAGGTGACCCTGGCTCCGTTAGGATAAGCGGTCTGGCGTTTGACCGCTTCGGCAATTTATGGATGACGTCTTTTGGCTCGCCCAAGCCCATCGTGGTAAAAAAAGCAGATGGCACCTGGCAGTCTTTTGCCGCTGCTGGAATTGATGATTACGGGCTCACTCAAATTATTATTGATGATTACGACCAGAAGTGGATGACGATTCCAAAGAGCAATAATCAGGGCATTCTTGTTTTCGGAACGGATGAGAATTACAATAACGCTGTTTACAAAGTTCTCAAAAGCGGAGAGGGCAGCGGCAATCTTCCCACCAACGAAGTACTTTGCCTTGCAAAAGACCTGGAAGGTGAAATCTGGGCAGGCACGGCTCAGGGGGTGGTCGTTTTTTATTGCCCTTCGTCAGTGCTTACCCAGCAAGGCTGTGATGCCCAGCAAATCATCGTGATGCAAAACGGAGTTGCAGGCTATCTGTTAGAAACCGAACGCGTAAATACAATTGCCGTAGATGGAGGAAACAGAAAATGGGTGGGAACCAATAATGGCGTATTTCTGCTTTCGCCTGACGGTACCCGGCAAATCGCTTATTATACTGTGGACAACAGTCCGCTTCTGTCCAACAATATCACCGCTATTGCGATTAACCATCAAACCGGTGAGGTGTTTATTGGTACAAGCAAGGGACTGGTTTCAATACGTGGTGAAGCCACTGCCGGTGAGCCGAAGCATTCGCAGGTTCTGGTATTCCCAAATCCGGTGAGGGAAAACTACGAGGGTCCTATCGCAATTAAAGGTCTCGCCCATAATGCCAATGTAAAAATCACCGATGCCACCGGCATGCTCTTCTTTGAAACGACCGCTTTTGGCGGGCAAGCTGTTTGGGACGGCAGAAATTACAATGGCGAAAAAGCCAAAACAGGGGTTTATCTTATTTTCACTTCCAATGAAGACGGCTCGTCAACGAATGTTACCAAGGTGATGATTATCAACTGACAGGTTCCATTCGTACCAGCAGTCATTTTCATTTTCGAACAGCTTTCTCATCCCGTATTTCCCGATAATGCGGTGACCGGATAAGACAACTTCTTTTGCAGGCATTCTATTCACGGGCGGAATTTGATTTAAGATGACAGAATCATTGGCGTAAAAACTTTTATCCAGATAAACCAGCAACGGTTTGTCATTGAGCTTTTGGAGAAGCGAAGCATGGATAGAGTCACTGAACAAGGAAAAAACATCATAAGTATGGGGAAGCGGTGTGCGCGACATTTTTGAATTCACAAGCGGCAATCCTGAAGCCAGACTTAACTGCATGGTTTTTACGCAGTAGGTATCCTCAGGGTCAATGGTGTAGTTGTAATCCTCAGAGCCGACATGATAAAATGGAAAAGCGAGCAGCCCCTGATATTTTTCAGGGTAAATACCGTTCATTGTTTTTTTAACTTCATCTAAAACCGCTGGATGAAACGGATTGAGCGCTTTGTAATCTTTCGCAAGATGCTTTAAAGTGAAAAACATGTCGAATGCCATGCCGGAAATCATAATGAGCAGCAAGACCTTGAAATAGCGATGCTTCCCTGCTAAAGCAGTTACAAGGGAAACCACCCCGATATTCAGTATCCAGAAAAAAAACCAACTGAATCTTCCCAGGCACCGGAAATGCGTAAGCTGGGGAATGATTTTACGCAGATAAAAAAACGGGTTGAGATAATTGGTAACGAAAACGTCACCTGCTATGTGAACCCGCTCACCCAAAGCAATCAGCACTCCGACCAGGGAGGAGATAAAAAGTATTTCCGCAATTCTAAAATTTTTGCCTGAGCGCGTTTCCTGAAAAAAGCTTCCAGCATGTTTCAGATTAACCAGCGTAAACACAAGCAGACCTGAAATCCCTGCAATTGTTCCGGAACCGATGTACCCAAATGACTCATAAGGTAAACTCTTAAAACCGAGCCATTTTTTAAGCGGATGGAAGGAATACGGAGTTAAAAATGACCGCAATTGCAATTTCCAGTCATCCCAGTCATATCCTTCTGCCGTTGCCTTTCTCAAATCATAATAATTGTCGGCAAGCCGAACTGCCAGAAAAAACAATCCCAAAGCAGCGATGCAGATGGCTGTTCCTTTCAGAACAGTTAAAATCCATTTCCGATGATGGCGTGCTTCACTTACAAAAAGAAAAAAGAAATATCCGGACACAAAAGCCAGCGAGAGCAACAGATAATACATGTGGATGAATCCGGAAAGAAACATCACGAATGCCAGCATCAAATCATGCCGCACCGATTTCCCCGTTGTCCGTTTGCAAAGCAGAAGGATGACCAGCAGCAAAATCCACGACTGAGTGAGGTTGAAATGTCCGAACAGTCTTAACACTTGCGGATGAAACCAAGGCAGCATGACGCTCGCCAGAATCACTGCAATGCCGCTTATGGAAAAAAAAAGAAACAGCTTATAAAGGAGCAGACTGCCCAACAGGAATCCCGCCAGCACGCAGAGGTTGAAAATGAAAATAGCGTTTTCGGTTTTGCCCAAAACCTCATTTAATGTCATTCGCAACGGAACTGCAATCAGCGGAGTATTATCGGTGTAAAAGACATAATCCCCGTAAGGATAATTCATCATCCCGAAAAGCAAATACTGCGTTTGCTTCGGTTGCTGAACATATCCCTGCAAGGTGAAATAATTTTTTACACCGTCATACTGGTTACTAAAAACGTATTTTCCTCCGCTGAAAAGGATATGCCGAAAGACCAGGCAGATAATCAATGCTTGAATAATGATAACAAGAAGAGCTCCATATCTCACTGTAATTTTGTTAAGCAGGTTGACTATCTTTCCGAGAGGTTTCAAACTTCAGAGTTTCAACAACGGCTGATATGCTTTACAAGACAAAGGGAGTTGTTCTTCACACCATCAAATTTACAGAGAGCAGCATCATCACCAAAATTTACACGGAAGCATTTGGTTTGCAATCCTACCTCGTCAATAACGTCCGCTCTTCGGGAAAAAGCAGAGCATCATTATTCGGTCCGGTGAATATCCTGGATTTGGAGGTGTACAGAAGGGAAAACAAAAACCTTCAGCGGCTGAGGGAATTCCGGGCAGCCCACATATACAAGACTGTCCACTCTGACGTGCTCAAAAGCTCCATTGCATTGTTCATTGCCGAGGTGCTTTATAAATGCATCCGCGAAGAAGAAGCGAACCCTGAGATGTACCATTTCATCGAACGTTCGCTTATCGCGCTTGATGAATCACCTGAAGCTGACAACAATTTTCACCTCTTCTTTCTGCTTGCTCTTGCAAAGCATCTCGGATTTTCACCCGGCAGGAATTCAGACAGCAAAAACGCCTGGTTCGATTTGAAAGAAGGCAGGTTTGTCAGCGAATTGCCTGAGCATAAATATTTAATCACCCAGCCGCATGTTTCTTATCTTGAAAATTTATTGTCAGGCAATTCCCCCGTTCAGATGAAAGCAGACGAAAGAAGTTTTCTTCTTGAAAAAATTTTGATTTATTACGCTTTGCATCTCCATGGGTTCAGGAAAGTGTCATCGCATCGTGTACTGCATGAGGCGCTGGCAGAATCAAATCGGTAAATTTGCAATCTTTAATAGTCCGGTAGTTTTTTAACGTCATGCTGAAGCTTTCACTAACGCGCTATCCGTTTTAAGCAGGCTCCTATTCACTCATACCCCCTTGCCAAAAAATCATTGAAGGGCTTCATCGCCCTGAAGGCTTGTGCAATCCTGATGATGGCGTTTTTTGAATGCAGTGTGCTGTCTGCAAGGTGATGTACGGCAAGAAAATCTTTATGCTTCAGCAGCTCAAGGGAAGGATGGTCTTTGGGATAGCCTTTCGGAGCGGTTTTCACTCTGCTGCCGTCTAACTTCTTAAAATACTTCACGAACGATTTGCTTTTGATAATTCGTTCAAATTCTTTCTGATTGTAGTCAATCTCCTGCCGGATGGCGCTGAGTACAGACGGGGGCGGCATGTAGGCGCCTCCTGCAAGAAACGACTCTCCGCCCGGCTGAACGTGAATGTAATAGCCCGGCTTCATGGACTTCTTTCCTCCGGAAGTGATGTAAGCCCCGAAATTTTTTTTGTAAGGTTCTTTATTTTTAGAAAAGCGCACGTCACGGTAGATTCGGAAAACGCAGTCCTTCGCTTGCAATCCCTGCACTGACTTGTCAAACTTTCCGATAGCGGTTATCAGCTCATCAACGAATTTTTCAAAGTCGGCTTTTGCTGCTTCGTACAGATGCTTGTTGGCATTGAACCACTCGCGGTTGTTGTTCCTTGAAAGCTGCCTGAGGAAGGCGAGCGTGGAAGGTTGAATCATGAAATCTGATTTAGGACAGAATCATCACCGACAAGCTGCTAACACGAACAATAAACCTTTACCTCACCAGCGTGATGCTTCCGCCATTGACAAACTTGTCATTACTGAGGTTGCGCCATGTGATTACATAGCTGAATACGCCCATATCCTGCGGCTCGTCTTTGTAGGTGCCGTCCCATCCGGCAAGGTCGTTGTTGGTGCCGCGGTAAACTTCTTCTCCCCACCGGTTGTAAATGATGATTTCGTATTCAGCCACCCGCTTGGTCTTCACGATGAGCCGGTCATTGTGCCCGTCATTATTGGGTGAGAAACCCGAAGGCACGATGGCGAAAGAACAGTCAGCGGTGCGCTCATTAATGAGGATGGAATCAGCGTACGAGCAGCCATTCAGAAATGCCGTTGCCCATACGGTGGCAGGAACGGCAGTGAAAGTGATGCTTGGTGTCGTATCGCCCGTTGACCACTGATAGGAGTCAGCGCCCTGAACGGCTGTCAGCAGAATGCTTTCCGAAAGGCAAATCGAAGTGTCATCCCCCAAATAAAAAAACGGAACGGGAATGACAGGCACCGCTTGCTGAATGGCATCCGTTCCGCAGAATGAATCCACCACCGCCAGTTGCACCTGGAAACTGCCGGCAGAATCATAGACGAATGTTGCCGTTGAGCCGGCAGCGCTGCTTCCATCGTGAAAAGTCCACAGCCAGTTGGAGGGTGAGGCGGTGGAAGCATCGGTGAACGTGATGAGGGCATCCTCGCAGGCAGGAGCGGAGTAGCTGAAGCCAGCAGTGATGAGGGGGCGTACCGTCAGCGTGTCGCGGCTGATGCTGGCGCAGGTATCCTTCCGTATTTCAAACTCTGCGATGTAGGTTCCGGCATTGTTGTAAATGTGCGTGGTATTGCGGCTTGCCGAAAGATTTCCGTCACCGAATCGCCACAAGTAGCTGTCTGCACTCAGGGTGGAAATATCAGTGAAGGCGACCGTGTCGCCCGTGCATATAATTGACGGGTTGTATGTAAAATCTCCCACAAAGGAGTTTGTGACAACGATGTTGCTGTTGACAGCGGTGTCAGAGCATTCG
>DATLYB010000199.1:0-8948 GCA_035575215.1 Chitinophagales bacterium | reverse complement strand
TACCGTTGACCTCCGGCTCGATATATATCAGCCCGAAAACGATACGCTGTCCGGGCGCCCGCTGATTATCCTTGCGTTTGGCGGCAGCTTCACGTTCGGTTTCAGAACAAGCCCCGACATCGTGCAATTGTGCAATGAATTTGCCGCGCGCGGCTATGTCACGGCCTCCATTGATTACCGTCTCGGTTTTGAAAACGGCAACGACAGCGATACTAACCAGCTCAAGGCGCTGTTTCGCGGCATCCAGGATTTGCAGGCTGCGATTCGTTTTTTTTACAAAGACCGCCAGACGGACAATAATTTTCGGATTGACACAACACAAATATTTATCGGTGGCACTTCGGCAGGGGCATTCATATCACTGAACCATGCCTATTATCGCGAGACGATATTCTCCAATCCGCCTCCTCCGTGGGTGGTGCCTGCCCTCAATGAGATTCACTGGTTTGACGGCAACAGCGGCAATCCGGGCTATTCCACCAAAGTGAAAGGCGTGATTAATCTCTGCGGAGCATTGGCGGATACCCTTTGGCTTCAGCCTGGCGACCCGATTATCGTGAGTGTTCACGGTACGGCCGATGACCTGGTGCCTTACAAGTATGACAGCGCACAGGCAGCAGTGAGCACGGAAGCAAAATTGTACGGCAGTTACGATATTCACCAGCGCGCCAATCACATCGGGCTTGCCAACAGCCTGAAGTTATTTTCAGGGGCAGGGCATGCTCCCTTCATTTTTCCCAAGGATTTCACACCGGCAGCACTCGCTGCCGTACCCCTTTACATGGATACCACCATTGGGGTAATCCGCGATTTCCTGTATGCCAATATCGAAAGGAAGGATTTGAACACCTTTGCCCTGAACACTTCCGGGACTGATGGTGAAATTGACGTGTATCCGAATCCTGCTGCTGATTTTATGTGGGTGGAGGTCGCAAATTTGCGAGTACAAAAAATTCAACTGTCACTCACCGATATTCTCGGAAGGGAAATCATGGTTTCAGAAAACAACACCGGAACAAAGTTTTTGCTAAGAAAAAGTGAATTGGGGGCTGGGATATTCTTTCTGCAGACAAAACCGCCCTCGGTTTCACATCTTCCTCGGATAAGAAAGATAATTTTCCAATAGCTTCAAAAAGCATCAGTGATAAACCTTCATCCGAAAGATGAGAAATGTCACTTTCTGCCCTCTGCTTCTGTATGTACATTTACAACGTGAAAATTCTGGTTTCCATTTTATTGCTTGGTTTGCTTGCATTCCAGATGTTTCTGAAGGCAGGTCTTGTTGGATACTATTATCTTGACCAATCCCGAATTGCGGCAACATTGTGTGAGAATCGCGACAAGCCATTCATGCATTGCAAGGGGAAGTGCTATTTAAAGAAGCAGCTTAAGGAAGCAGATGATTCAGAAAACAACAGACAACTGCCCACGTCACTCCAGAAGCTTTCGGAAGTGCAGCCTTTCATTGGTTATGAATTGAATTCCCATCTTGCGGCAAAGGGCATTGCGGTTGAATTCGCTCATATGAACTTTCAACTGCGTCCTGCCAATACAACAGGCGTGCTTCATCCGCCCGGCAGGCAAGTTTAACCCGCATCCCGCTTCTTTTTTCACTTTTAAAAATTTCTGCCATGCAAAAAATAATTTCAATCGCAGGTGTTTATTGTGTGATGATGCCCGCCATCGCCTGCACCTGCGGAAGCCTTGCCGGAGGCGGTTATTATGGCATTCTGCCGCAGTTTCATAAAAATGCTGCCGGGCTGCGTTGGTTTCACCGAAGCTTTGAAACAGTGGCGCTGGATGAATCAGAAATTGTTTCAACGGAAACTTTCACTACCCTCGAATTGTGGGGAAGGTATTATCCCGTCAATCGGCTTCAGTTGCTTGCTTTCGTGCCGTTCAATTTCAGCAAAAGAGAAGAAGGTGACACCGAGCGCAAGCACGGTTTCGGTGATGCTTCGTTTTCAGCCAACTACACCTTGTTTAACACCAGCGACCATTGCGAAAAAAAATGGCGGCACCTTTTTCTCGCAGGCGCAGGAATTAAACTGCCCACCGGCAAGTACCGGATTGGCGACAGCAAGGGAATGGTAAATCCGTATCTGCAGCCGGGAACCGGAAGCGTTGACTTCACTTTCAGTTCCATCTATTCGGTGCAGTACAAAAAATTGGGAGTGCAGGCTGATGCCGAATACAGGATAAATACAAAGAATAAAAGCGACTTCAAGTTCGGAAACAGAATTAACAGTTCGCTGAAATTATTCTACTGGCAAAACGCGGGGAAGGTATCAATGCTGCCCAATGCCGGCATAAACTGGTTATCAGCGGCCCCTGACGAGGAGTATGGAAACGTTCTGACACACACAGGGGGAAATGAACTGCTTGCCACGTTTGGGCTGGATGTTTACCTTTGGCGCTTCACATGCGGGTTTACCTACCGGCATCCGGCATATCAGAATATTGCCGGAGGCGGTGTCACAACAAGAAATCAGTGGCTGCTGAACGCGGCATATCTGTTTTAATTCTATAATTCTTTAAACAATCTAAAAAAATCACAGAAATGAAAAATCAAAAGTTAAACACGGTTTTAGGTATTTGCGCCATCTTCATCTTTGCCTTTTCTTCATGCCGGGAGAATGAACATCATGACAACCATGCTGTCATTACGATATCCTCACCCCCGGAGGGAGCTGTGTTTCATCCGGGAGATACGGTGCGCATTGACGTTACGGCAATTGGTGAGTTGGAACTTCATGGGCTGGACGTTCACATCGTAAACCTGTCTGCAAATGATACGGTCTATTCAATTGTTGAACACGCCCATAATGATTCAATCGAGGTACACGAATTCTGGATTGCCGATGTGATGGTTGCCAGCAGCATGCGGCTGATTGCGACAGTCATTCTTGACCATGACAATAATGTGGAAGCGGCATCTGTAGATTTTCAGTGCATGCCTTGAAAGGGGCGCATGGGGGAAATAATCCGTGATGGGTAAAACCTGTCACGGATTTTTTATTTTTAGCGTACCTGAACGAACATTATGATGATGAAACATGCAATTCTCCTGGCGGCAAGTTTTGTGTCAATACCAGTAATGGCACAAATCATTACCGGCACAGTCACTGACGGTAAAAATGGCGACCCCTTGGTGGGTGTCAGCGTCAAGGTGAAGGGAACGGCTGCCGGTGTCATCACCGATGTCAATGGCAATTATTCCATTGAGCTTCCTTCCAACGCACCTGCGCTGGTATTCACCTTTGTCGGCTATGCCGAAAAGGAAATCCCTGTTTCGGAAATAAAAAGTCCGCTGAATGTTGAACTGGAAGAAACCGAAGTTGACCTGGAGCAGGTGGTGATTAGCGGCTCGAAGCGGGAGGAGAAAATCCTCCACTCGCCTTCTGCGATTTCGGTTGTGAATGCTTCACAGATAAACAACAGCATTCCCATCAATCATTTCAAAAACATCGAGATGCAGCCGGGAGTGGATATTATTCCCACAGGTCTTGTCGGGGGAAATGTGGTGACGCGCGGATTCAACAATGTTTTCTCCGGCTCGCTGTTCACTGCGGTGGACAACCGCATTGGCAGTGTCCCGTCATTACGGGTAAACGCTTTTCAACTCATTCCCACCAGCACGGAAGATATTGAAAGAATCGAGGTAGTGAAAGGACCCGCCTCAGCGCTTTATGGTCCGAATGCCGCAAGCGGTGTGGTGCACATCATCACCAAGTCACCGCTCGACATGAAGGAAAAATTCAAAACCAAAGCCACGCTTGCTTATGGAATTGAGGGACAGCAGAATGATTCTACCCGTTCATGGAGCGACCGCGATGTATGGAGCGCCAACCTGTGGCATGCCGGACAACCCCATAAAAAATTCGGCTATAAGATTTCGGGGAATTATTTCAACGGGGATGACTGGCCCTATGATGACCCCGCAGAACCTGACTCGGTGTATGTGATTCGCCCCACAGCAGAAGGAAATGATACCATTGAAGGACCGGTTGACAACAGCCGCAACAACCTGATTCGCTCTTACAGTATTGATTCGCGAATTGATTACCGTATCCGTCATGACATGGAGTTGATTCTTTCTTCCGGTTCCCGCAACGGTTCTAATGTGGAGATGACCGGGCTGGGCGCCTCGCAGGTAATCAACTGGAAATACATCTATGCGCAGGCGCGCTTCCTCTGGAAAGATTTGTTCGCACAGTTCTATTCCAACTTCTCTAACTCCGGAGACACGCGCCTTCTCCGCAGCGGCAGCAGAGTGATTGATAAAAGCAAGCTGCTTGTAATTCAATTACAGCACAGCTACAAACCCATCAAGCAAATCAGGTTCACGTATGGATTTGACGCGCTGCTCACCCGTCCGAATACCGACAGAACGCTTTATGGCAAGTACGAAGATGATGACAACATCAACGAACTGGGACTTTACCTGCAGGGCGATTTTGACGTCCAAAAAAAACTTAGCCTGGTGGGTGCAGTGCGCGGTGATTATCACACGTTCGTTGATGACATTTTCTTTTCACCCCGCGCTGCCATCGTTTACAAGCCCAATGAGAAGCACACCTTGCGCGCCACATACAACCGCGCCTTTGACTCACCGGGCAGCACCAACCTGAGCCTCGATGTGATTCAGGGATACATCCCGTATGTCAATATTCCGATTATGGCGGAAGGAAACAGAAATGGTTTCAATTATCAGTATGTAAACAATCCGTTCATCGCTGAAAATCCTCTGCTGCCGCAATACCTGTCGCCACTTGCCACCGACCCATCAGCCTATCAGCATTTGAATGACCCGAACATGAACCAAAACGCATGGACGCGGGCAAGGCAGATTGTGATTGACCAGTTCAATCAGGCGCTGGCGGAGGCAGGTCAGCCGGCTATTGCCGGAGTGCTGGTTGATTCCATCGTTCCGATGACGATTGATTCGGTGATGAATGTGGTAAAAACACTCAACCTTACCACGTTTTCTTTTGAGCAGGCCGTTGACCCCGCAAAAATCAACAGCATCAAGCCGCTCACCAATGCTGTCACGCAGAGCTATGAGATCGGCTACAAGGGCATGCTGTTCGACAGGCTGATGCTGACAGTGGATGCTTACCGTGTTGACAAGAAAAGGTTCATCAGCGCCATTAAGCTGGTCTCCCCAAGCGTGTTTTTGGATTCAGCCATGCTGCAGAATGAAATTGCCGATGCCATTACCCTCGCCATTTATGGCCCTACTGAAGACAGCACCGATGACATCAATTTATTTTTCGGACTGGTGACCCCCGAAACGCTGGTGGAATTTCTGGACCAGAACCCGGCATACGGAAACTTCGATGGCAGAGCCGATGACGAGTTCATCCGCCTTTTCACGCGGGCGGGCAGCAGCCTGCCTTTTGGCTCAGTGACACCCGTTGAAAACACCGGTGGCGAGATGATTCTTTCTTACAACAATATAGGTGACCTCACGGTGTATGGGATTGATATTGGCGCAACGTTTTTTGTAACGAAAGATTTACGCTTCGGAGCAGCATATTCGTGGATGAGCAAAGACACCATCCACGATGAGGATGCGCAGTTTGGCTACATCGCGCTGAATGCCCCGCAAAACAAAGTGGCGCTCAGCGCCAGCTACAACGCGGAAAAAATCGGACTGGAAGCGGGCTTGCGGTGGCGCTGGCAGCAGAGCTTTCACGCCAACTCCGGGGTATATGTCGGCTATGTGGATGCCTACAACGTTCTGGATTTGAATCTTACCTGCAAACTGTGGTTCTCGAAGAATACAGAGCTGACATTAAGCATTCAGAATCTTATCGGAGGCAACTATCGTCCTTTTCCGGGCGCCCCGGAAATAGGCAGGCTGACGATGCTGAGGCTGGCGCATGAGTTCTGAGCGGTTTCAAAAACTTACAGGATTGTAAGTTACAGGATTGTAAGTGGGTCCCCTTCGTTTTCGGCAAAATAGCATCAGGGGCTGATTTCACCGGCCGCGAAGCGGAGCGGGAGCATTTGACGCCCTCAGAAGCTGCGATGAGAAAATAATGGATGCTGCCTTTGAAGCCATGCTGGCGCAAAACAGCGTGCTGTTCCAGTCTATGGTTGACGGGCTTTCCAACAAGCAGGTGAATTTTCTCAAGGCGATGCGCGATGAGGTGGAGCAGTTCAGCTCGCAGGAAGTCATTACGGCATACCGGCTCGGCACTTCCGGCAACATCAACCGCATCAAGCAGGCGCTGGCAGGCAAGGAAATTATTGACACACTTGGTCAAAAAATCACCTTGCTCGACCCGCTTTTCAAAAGATGGCTGCAAAAAATTTATTTCGGAAACCCATAAACCGCAGCGGCTTCCGGAAATCATTTAATTTGCGGCATTTCAAAAAACGGCTGCATGATTCGCTTTGTCCTGCTTCTTGGTCTGTTATCTAACCTCTTTTGTCTGACATCTGATGCCCAGCCCCGTTCTTACCATGCGGGCGAAATCCTGCTGATGCTCAAGAAGCTGAATACGCTGGGCAGCGTGCTGTACATTGCCGCCCATCCCGATGATGAGAATACGCGAATGATTACGTATTTCACGCAGAAAGAAAATCTCAATGTGGCGTATCTGTCGCTGACGCGGGGAGAAGGAGGACAAAACCTGATAGGCACCGAGCAGGGCGATTTGCTGGGATTGATTCGCACCGAGGAACTCCTCGCAGCGCGCAGGATTGATGGAGGCACCCAGTGCTTTACCCGCGCTCCCGATTTTGGTTTTTCTAAAACGCATACGGAAACGTTGCAGCAATGGAACGAAAATGAAATATTGGAGGATATGGTCTTTGTCATCCGGTATTTCAAGCCGGATATTATTATTACGCGATTTCCTCCTTTAAAATACAATTATGACACACACGGACATCATTCCGCTTCAGCTTATCTGTCTGAAAAAGCATTCGACATGGCAGCCGACCCCGCTGCTTTTCCTGAACAGATGAAGCCGGTGGTGCCGTCAACCCGTCCGTTTGTGAACACGTGGCAGGCAAAGCGGTTATATTGGAACACTTCCGCCTGGTTTTATCAAAGCATGAAAACGCAGATGGACACTGCCGGCAAAATCAAGATTGATGTGGGCGCATTCATTCCCGAACTCGGTGAATCCGTAACGGAGATTGCCGCACGCAGCCGCTCGATGCATAAAAGCCAGGGCTTTGGCGCAGCAGAGCAGCGCGGCAGCGAAATTGAATATCTCGAATTTGTGAAAGGCGTTCCTGCCAGGAAAAATCTGTTTGAAGACATTGACATCACCTGGAGCCGCGTGAAGGGAAGCGAAAGGGTTGCTCAGCTGCTGAAGAAAGCTTATGATGAGTTTGATATAAAAAGGCGGGACAAAATCCTCCCTTATTTACTGGAAGCCCACGAGCTTCTGGCTCAAATGGAAGATTGCGACTGGTGCAGGCGTAAATCTGCAGAGCTGAAAAATGTTATCAGTGCGGTGTGCGGATTGTTTCTTGAAACAACGGTGAATGACTATACGGCAGCATCGGGTGAAAAGGTGAAAATAAAAACAATTGCTCTGAACAGGTCGGCAGCGGATGTCAAATTACTGGAAACGAATATCTTTCACGGACCGGTAATAAAATCCAATACGCTATTACGTTTTAATATTCCGCATGTCATTGATACGCAGATGCAGGTGCCGTCTTATGTTTTTCAGCCCGACACTTGGCAGGTGCCGGAAAAGGCGGAAGGGAAGAGGGCTTACGAATTAATCAGCCGCACGTTTCCCAGAATAACTGCTTTTTTATCGGTCTTTTACCGGATTTCCATCAATGGGGTCGAATTTGAATTCAGTCAGGATATTCAGCACAAATGGACAGACCGCGTGAAAGGCGAATTATACCGCCCGTTTGTGATGTCGCCTGATGTGACAATCCATCCGGCAAAGGATTTACTGCTGATACGGGATGAGAATCCGGCTGAAGCTGTTTTTATCGTGAAGGCATGCAAGGACAGCGTATCGGGTTATTTTTCTGTGGATGTCTCCGATAGCAGCTGGAAAGTGCAGTCAGAACCCGTTGCACTATCATTTTTCAAAAAAGGAGACGAGCGTGAAGTGAAAATTTCAATAATACCTCCAAAAGACGGAAGTAACCGTGCAACATTGTTTCCGGAGTTCAGCGCGGACGGCAGCACTTACAATGCCAAGCAACTTGAGATAACCTATGACCACATTCCATATCAGCTGCTTTTCACACGGTCAAAAACCCAGGTTGTTAAGCTTGATTTAAAAACAGCCAATACCGGTATCGCCTATATCATGGGTCCGGGCGATGAAGTTGACAAAGGGCTGAAGCTGGCGGGATACAACGTCACGTATCTGACGAAGGAAAATTTTTCAACTTCCCCTCTTACCCCGTTCAACGCTATTCTGATAGGCATCCGGGCTTACAACACCGAGAAATGGCTGCCGCATCAAAAAGAGAGATTGATGGAGTTTGTAAAAAATGGCGGCACCCTCATCGTGCAGTACCAAACTACCGCAGGCTTGCTGACGGATGATTTCGGACCTTATCCGTTTAAAATCGGGCGCGGCAGGGTGACGGTGGAAGAGGCGCCCATGACCATGCTCGACCCAAAGCATCCGATTTTTAATTATCCCAACAAACTCACCGACAAGGATTTCGAAGGCTGGGTGCAGGAGCGCGGGTTGTATTTTGCCAGCGAGTGGGATGAGAAATATGTGCCGCTCTTTTCCTGCGCTGACCCGGGAGAGGAGGCATTAAAAGGGAGTTTGCTTGTTGCCAATTACGGAAAAGGCTCATTCATGTACACTGGTATTTCGTTTTTCCGGCAACTTCCGGCAGGTGTTCCGGGGGCGTACAGGCTGCTGGCGAATATGGTGGAGTATCGGGGGCAGGTAAGCGGTAGACAGTAATCGGTGTTCGGTAGTCGGTGTGCAGGAATT
>DATLYB010000198.1:0-3415 GCA_035575215.1 Chitinophagales bacterium | reverse complement strand
CTTTTCGTAACCGGCAATTTCAGGGCGGGTATATTGAATGTCGCTGAATCGCTGCGGCCCGGTCTTCTGCTCCTGTAATGTCAAGGTGTCTTCCATATTTTCAGTCAATTTTTCTTCTGACATTGTAAACCCCTTTTCCTTCGGCAATCGGCTCTGTTTTTTCATGATAAGCCACCATGCGCGTGACAATAATGCGGTTGCCGCTTCGCGCCAGCTCGCCTTCGGCAAACAAATCCTTCGGCTTGCCGGGACGAAGATAATCCACGCGGATATCAATGGTGGAAAGGCGGTCATCAGGCGAAACGAGCGTGGTCATGGCAGCCGCACCGCCCACCGAATCAAGCGCCAGCGAGATGATGCCGCCATGCAGCGATTGGATGCGCGGGTCACCAATCAGCTCGGGACGGAATGGGATTTTGATTTTCGCAAACCCCTTGCTGATTTCAACCAGCTTCACTCCGAGAAATTGGTGCAGCGGGATGAAATTTTCGATGACTTCTTTAAAAACATCTTTCTCAATGACCATCAGGAAGAGTTAGAAGGCAAAAGTAATTATTTTGAGCGGGGAGGAAACTGGGGTATCCTTCCACTTAAAAAATTTGTAAAAGGTGACTAATGTTGTCCCGGTAATGGAACCCCAATTCAGAACGAGCGAGGCAAGCTAAACTCGCCCGTTTCCCGGAACAATTTCGTCCATCCATTCCCTTCATTTCATTTTTCAGCACCAACTGATTTTTGATTATCCGGACTGAAAATTCGGGTGGAAAGGATGGAATTGCCGGAATCACTATTTTTACTTCGATGAAGAACATATTTAAAGCCGGCTCGCAAAAATTTTTTCAGAGGATAGTGCGCAATAAAGACCGGGCTGCCTTTGAAAACGGTGATGTGCATCCGGTTTATTCCACGTTCGCGCTTGCCCGCGATGCTGAATGGACATGCCGGCTTTTTGTGCTGGAGATGCGGGAGCCGGATGAGGAAGGAATCGGAACCTTTATTACGCTGGACCACCGCTCGCCCGCACTGATAGGCGAAGTGGTCAACTTCAGAGCGGAGGTGGAATCCATCCGGGGAAATGAAATTATTTGCAAATACGAAGCGCGGGTGAGAGACCGGCTTATCGCATCCGGCAGGCAGGGACAGAAGATTATGAAACGCGAGCAGCTCAAAGAGCTTTTCCGAAAGCTGAAACATGGCTGAGCGGCAAGTGAACATCCGGAACAAACGCGCCTCATTTGATTATCACTTGCTGGAAAAATTCACCGCAGGCATCCAGCTTACGGGCACGGAAATCAAATCTATCCGCGAAAGCAAAGCTTCCATCAGCGATGCGTATTGCATTTTCAGAAACGGGGAGTTGTGGGTGAAAAACATGCATATTTCCGAATACGAAAAGGGAACCTTCGCCAATCATGAGCCATTGCGCGAACGCAAGCTGCTGCTTAAGAAGAACGAGCTGAACAAACTGGACAAAAAAATAAGAGAGAAAGGCTTTACCATCATACCTCTTTCCGTTTTTATTTCCGGCAGAGGCTTTGCGAAAATGGAAATCGCACTTGCCAAGGGTAAAAAAGTTCATGACAAGCGCGAAAGCATCCGGGAAAAAGATACCAGAAGAGAACTGGAAAGGATGACAAAGAGAAGATGAGGACTGCAGGAAATAAATTCTCTAACTTTGTCAGGTATTTTTTGGCCTATGGTGTAATGGTAGCACAGCAGCCTTTGGAGCTGTTAGTCTTGGTTCGAATCCAGGTAGGCCAGCAAGCTGGATGCGAGGGGTAGAGAGGGTGAGCGATGGCGGTTTTGAAGCATGGGAGAAGTGAGAGGTATTGTAGCTGCGGGTGGAATCCGTTAACTTTGCCGTCCCTTAAATCTTTCAGTATATTCAGGTGGAACCCGTTGTCAAGATATTCTCAGGAAGCGCCTCGCGCTATCTTGCCAAGAAGATAGCATCATGCTATGGTCAGCCGCTGGGCAACCTGACCATCCAGCGTTTCAGCGATGGCGAATTCCAGCCGGTGATTACCGAAAACGTGCGGGGCTCCTTCTTCTTCATCATCCAGTCCACCTTTGCGCCTTTTGATAACCTGATGGAACTGCTGATGATAATTGACGCTGCCAAACGGGCATCGGCAGAATATATCGTTGCGGTGATTCCTTACTTCGGGCTGGCACGGCAAGACCGGAAAGACCGCCCCCGCGTTTCCATCGGAGCAAAACTGGCAGCCAATCTGATTACGGCAGCCGGAGCCAACCGCGTGATGACGATGGATTTGCACGCAGGACAGATTCAGGGATTTTTCGACATCCCCGTTGACCACCTGAACAGCTCTGCGATTTTCATCCCCTACATCGAGCAATTGGGATTGAGCAACATCACGTTTGCCTCGCCTGACGTAGGCAGTACGGCAAGGGCGCGCGCCTATGCCCAGCATTTCAATGCCGACCTCGTGATTTGTGATAAATACCGCGTGCGCGCCAACGAAATCGCCCAGATGACCGTCATTGGCCAAGTGAAAGGCAAGAATGTGATTCTCGTGGATGATATCATTGATACGGCCGGCACCATCTGCAATGCCGCGGGAATACTGATGGAAGAGGGTGCGGAAAGCGTCCGTGCCTTCTGCACGCATCCGGTGCTTTCAGGAAACGCCTACGAAAGGATTCAGAATTCCAAGCTGACGGAAGTCGTGGTGAGCGACACCATTCCCATCAGGAGTGAAAAGCCTACTGATAAAATCAAATTGCTGTCGGTAGAGGAGATTTTCGCCACCGCCATCAGGCGCACACATGAACACAAGTCAATTACCTCATTATTTATAAATCCTTACTAACTGAAATTTTGAAAGACATGAAATCACTGACATTGGAAGCAAAACAGAGAGAACAGCTGGGCGGCAAATATGCCGCTCAAATCAGAAGGGAGGGATTCATCCCATGCGTGTTGTATGGCGGGAGCGAAACGATTCATTTTTACGCTCCTTACAATGCGTTCAGAAATATCGTTTACAACCCTGAATTTTTCACCGTTAACATCACCATCAACGGCAAAGTGTACAACACACTTCTGAAAGAAGTGCAGTTTCATCCGGTAACCGATAAGATTCTCCACCTCGACTTTCTGGAGCTGGCTCCCGATAAAAAGGTGACCGCTGAAATCCCTGTGAAGCTGGTGGGGCAGGCTGCCGGGGTGAAAGCAGGCGGCATTCTCGACCAGAAGTTAAAGCGGCTGAAGGTGAAGGCGCTGCCGAAAGATTTGGTAGAGCATGTTGAAATCAATGTCGAAACCCTTGAGCTGGGTAAATCTGTCAAGGTGGGTGAAGTGAAGATTGCCAATGTCGAGATATTGAACCCATCCTACATGCCGATAGCCGCATCGTACATCCCGCGGGTAGTTGAAGAAGTTCCCGCTGCT
>DATLYB010000197.1:0-3882 GCA_035575215.1 Chitinophagales bacterium | reverse complement strand
TTACCGACCCCAATGGTGATAATATCCTGCTTACTTCGAATGCATCCACAGCCATTCCCGGCTCCAGCTTCACGGTAAGCGGTATCGGTTCAAATGTAAGCGGACATTTCTCATGGACGCCTACTGTTGCCGACACCGGATTCCATCCCTTTCAGGTGACGTATTATGACAACGGATGCCCGGTTTCTTCCCCGCAGACAGTAACATACGTCATTTATGTATTTGACCGCGTGGTAGGCGGAGCTGACCGTGTCTATTGCGGCATTCCCATTCAACTGAACGCCATCGGGGGCACGTTTTTCACTTGGTCGCCCGCTTCGGGATTATCAAATCCGAACATCCCTAATCCGGTGGCAAGTCCGGTGAGACCCACCCTTTATACCGTCAGCAGCGACTGCGGCAGCGATTCTGTTTTCGTTGATGTGCAGCCACCTTATAATCTCAATGCCGGAAAGGATACTGCCATCTGCCTGAATTCGCTGGTACAACTCAGTGCCACCGTCAGTCCGCTGGCTTATGCGCCCTATACGTTTCACTGGAATCCGCCTTTAGGTCTTTCCAATCCTGACATTCCCAATCCTCTCGCCAGCCCGCTTTCCACCACCACCTACTATGTGACATCCACCTCGGCCCAGGGATGCATCAGGCAGGATACCATCACCGTGCGCATTTCGGGTGTTGCGCCTAATGTAATTGCCTATGCCGAACCCGACACCGTTTGCCCGGGAGAAACCATTCATCTTGAAATCAACACTGCGCCTACATCCTGCGGCATCAGCGCCATACCTTGCACCAATCAGCCCGGTAATTTTACCGCAGGAATCGGCACTCTTGCCACCGGTGACGGCACTCCCTATGAGGGATATTGGGAAGACGGGCGTGTGCAATACCTGTACCGAGCTACCGAACTCAATTCGCTCGGAATTTCCGGAGGTACGATAACCGAAATCGCTTTCAGAATCGCCAACAAGCAAAGCGGCATTCCTTACAACAGTTTTACAATCAAAATGGGATGCACCCCGGTGAACTCTCTTTCCGGATTTGAAAATGTTTCCGCTGTGGTGTATGGTCCTGTTGCCTATACCACTTCGTTAGGATGGAATACTCACATGCTCACCTCCCCCTATGACTGGGACGGAGCCTCGAACCTGATTGTGGAAGTATGTTTCGACAATCTCGATTTCACTCAGGATGATGACGTTTACTACACGGTGACTCCTTTCAATTCGGTGGCTTATGATTTTGATGATGGCGTTTCGGGATGTTATCTTTCATCGCCCGCCATCGGCAGCAACCGCCCGAACACCCGCTTCACCGTTTGCCAGCAATCGGTGAGCAATGCCACCATTGGCTGGACGCCAGCCGCAGGAATTGCAAATCCGGCATCTCCCACTACAACAGCGCAAATTTTCGCGCCAACGACTTTCATTGCCAACCTGAGCAGGGGCGGGTGTACAGGACAGGGCTACGTCACTGTGGCGGTGGACACCACTGTTACCCTGGTTGCCGCTCCCGATACCAGCTTATGCTACCCCATTCCCATCCAACTGAGCGCAACACCCTTTGGCACGCCATCGCCCATCCAACTTAACTGCGGCACGAATGGCACCCCTGTTACAGCATCAGTTATTTATTCCATCAGCACGGCAGCCGGCTTCACCGGCAATCCATCCCCTTTCAGAGGAAGTTATCATGACGGGCGCGTTCAGATGCTGTTCAGAAAGTCCGAACTGAACGCACTCGGAATGGAGCGGGGAATTTTCACCAGCATTGCGTTCCATGTTGCTTTTAAAAATTCTACCCAGCCCTATAAAGAATTTACGATTAAGATGGGATGCACCAGCCTCGATGTGCTTGGAAATTCTTTCGTGCCGGGATTATCTGTTGTGTTCGACCCTAAAAACGTCACTACCCTAAACGGCTGGAACACGTTCAACTTTGATAATCACTATGACTGGGATGGTTTTTCAAACATCATCGTTGAAGTATGCTTTGATAACACCAGTTCTACACTGGATGATATTGTTTCCTACACCCCTACCACCTACAATTCAGTTCTTCATGCTTTTTCTGATTTTGCAGCCGGATGCAACTTAACGACCGCATCCGGCTCAGCATCCCGCATGGACGTGCGTTTTGGGCAAAGTCCGCCCCCAGCGGGGGTTTTCACCTACTCTTGGTCGCCAGCAGCGGGATTATCAAATGCCACCGCTCAAAACCCTGTTGCAAATCCTGCCGCTTCCACAACCTACACCGTCACGGTGACCGATGGCGTTTGCCAAGCCACTGACAGCGTTGCAATTAGTTTCTACACCAACTTTGACGTAAACGTTTATGGAACGAACGTGGGATGCAACGGTGTCTTTGACGGCAATGCCGTTTCGGTTCCTACCGGGGGTGTGCCGCCTTACAATTTTGTTTGGAGCACAGGCAGAACCGTCAGCGGTGTTGCCAGCGATACGCTTTTCAATTTATACGCAGGCACCTATCGCATTACGGTTACCGACAATAACGGCTGCGATGCTTCCGACAGCGTAACTATCACCGTGCCTCCGCCTCTTTCGGTGAACATCGGTGTTAGAAATGCAAGCTGCTACGGAGGCGGCAATGGCGCAGCCCTTGCAATTGTTTCAGGAGGCACATTGCCTTACCGGTATTTGTGGAGTATCGGTGATACGGTGCCGCTATCCAGCCAGCTTATCGCGGGAACCTATGAACTCACCGTTACGGATATCAGCGGCTGCACAGCGGTTGGTTCGGCAACAATCACCCAGCCTCCGGAAATGAGAAGTTCCGTGAATGTGACAGATGCATCCTGCTATAGATACATTGACGGCAGCGCCACGATTTCGGTTTCTGGCGGAACGCCCCCGTATTCATATCTGTGGAGCGACAGTCAAACGACCCCCACCGCTTCAGGGCTGGCAAGCGGAAATTATTTTATATCCGTGACGGACGACAGCAACTGCATTCACATTGATACAGCTATCATCAACCAGCCTGACAGCTTCGGCATCACCATCATCACATCTGACGTAAGCTGCTTTGGTTATTCTGACGGAGCAGCAAGCGCATCGGTCCAAGGTGATACGGTGAATTATGTTTTTGAATGGAACAGCACTCCTCCGCATATATCGCCATCCGTCACCGGCTTGTCCGCAGGCGTCCTAGCGCTTACCGTTACGGATACTTCCGGATGCCGCATCACTTCACATGTTGCCATCGGAAGCCCGCAACCATTGGTGTCATCCGTGTCGTCAGCCGATATTACCTGTTTTGGTTTAAATAACGGAATTGCTGCGGTGAATGTGATGGGCGGCACGCTGCCGTATGATTATTTGTGGAGCAATTCGATGATTGATTCAGCCATCACAGGATTATCAGCGGGAGATTATTTCGTCACCGTTACAGACAGCAGCGGATGCACAATAACCGACACCGCTTCAATCAGCGAGCCTGCACGAATTGCTATCAACGATTCCGTAATTCCTGTATCCTGCTTCGGATACAATGATGGAAGAATTTTAATCACCGTTTCCGGAGGAATGCCTTCCTTCTCGTTTTTGTGGAGCGACTCACAGGTAACTCCGATTGCTGAAAATCTTGCTGCCGGAAATTATTCGGTAACCGTTACTGACCGAAACGGATGTGTTGATTCACTTCAAAGTATTCCCGTCACTCAGCCTGCTGAGATTCTTTTTGGGAACATTGACATCATCCCTCCGTGCGCAGGGCTGGCAACGGGCGAAATCCTGTTTTCGGCTAATGGCGGAAATCCACCGTATCAATTCATACTTGACAGCCGCATCCCATCGCCCGCTCCTGAATTCATCGAGGTTGCAGAAGGAATTCACGCCCTTGAAATCATCGACCAAAACGGTT
>DATLYB010000196.1:0-2907 GCA_035575215.1 Chitinophagales bacterium | reverse complement strand
AGGCGCGTGCTGCACATTCTTTCGCGGAGAACGAAGAATAACCCGATTCTGGTTGGCGAGCCGGGGGTAGGAAAAACTGCCATTGCTGAAGGAATAGCTCACCGAATCATCAAGGGCGATGTTCCTGAAAATCTGAAAACGAAAGTGATTTATGCTCTTGACATGGGTGCGCTGATTGCCGGTGCTAAATACAAGGGCGAGTTTGAAGAACGCCTGAAAGCCGTGGTAAAAGAAGTGACCGAAGCCGGTGGGCAAATCATTTTATTCATTGATGAAATCCATACGCTGGTTGGTGCAGGCGGTGGCGAGGGAGCGATGGATGCCGCAAATATATTGAAGCCAGCTCTGGCCCGTGGTGAGTTGCGTGCAGTGGGCGCCACCACCTTGAACGAATACCAGAAGTATTTTGAGAAAGACAAAGCTCTCGAAAGGCGTTTCCAAAAGGTAATGATTGATGAGCCTTCCGTGGAAGATGCTGTTTCGATTTTACGCGGCTTGAAAGAACGCTATGAAACTCACCATAAAGTGCGGATTAAAGATGAAGCGATTATTGCGGCAGTGGAGCTTTCTCACCGGTACATCACCGATCGTTTCCTTCCCGACAAGGCGATTGACCTGATTGACGAAGCCGCTGCAAAACTGCGTCTCGAAATGGATTCATTGCCGGAAGAGTTGGATGAGATAGAACGGAAAATCAAACAGCTGGAAATCGAGCGGGAAGCCATCAAGCGCGAAAAAGATGAACGCAAGCTGCAAAAGCTGAACGAACAAATCGCAAATCTTTCCGAAGACAGGAACAAGCTGAGAGCAGCCTGGCAGGCTGAAAAGGAAATCGTGAATCAGATTCAGGCGAGGAAGGAAGATATCGAGCGATTCAAGCTTGAAGCTGAGCAGGCTGAGCGGGCAGGTGACTATGCACGGGTAGCTGAGCTGCGTTATGGAAAAATCAGAGCTACCGAAGATGCTCTCGCAAAACTCGAAAAGGAATACAGCAAGCTTGACACGGGCAAACGAATGATGAAAGGAGAGGTGGATGCCGAAGACATCGCTGAAATCGTGGCAAAATGGACGGGAATCCCGGTAGCCAGGATGCTGCAGAGCGAGAAAGAAAAGCTGTTGCATATCGAAGAAGAACTGCGCAAGCGGGTAATCGGTCAGGACGAAGCTATCGTTGCCGTTGCTGATGCGATTCGCAGAAGCCGCGCAGGACTGCAGAACCCCAATCGTCCGATTGGCTCGTTCATTTTCCTTGGAACTACCGGTGTTGGGAAAACTGAATTGGCTAAGGCGCTTGCCAACTATTTATTTGATAATGACAATGCCATGACACGCATTGATATGTCAGAATATCAGGAGCGGCATTCCGTTTCTCGCCTGGTAGGCGCCCCTCCGGGATACATCGGCTATGAGGAAGGCGGCCAGTTGACAGAAGCCGTCCGGAGGAAACCGTATTCGGTGGTGCTGCTGGATGAAATAGAAAAAGCACATCCCGATGTGTTCAATATTCTGCTGCAGGTGCTGGATGACGGACGCCTTACTGACAACAAAGGCAGAGTTGCCAACTTTAAGAACTCCATCATCATTATGACATCCAATATCGGCTCAGATATAATCCGCGATAATTTTGAGGACGTAAGCGAAGACAAGCTGGAGGAAACAGCGGAAAAGACAAAACAAGAAGTGATGAACCTGCTTCGCAAAACTATCAAGCCCGAATTCCTCAACAGGATTGACGAGATTATCATGTTCAAGCCTTTAGGCAAAAAAGAAATCCGCGAAATTGTCAAACTGCAAGTGGCAGAGCTGCAAAATCTGCTCAAAGGCAGCAACGTTCAAATCAAACTGTCGGATTATGCTCTGGAATGGCTGGCAAAAGAAGGCTTTGACCCCCAATATGGAGCACGTCCCCTGAAGCGCCTCATTCAGAAAGAACTGGTCAATGAGCTCTCAAAAAAGCTGCTGTCAGGGGAGGTGAAGCCTAATGACATTATCTTTATTGACGAGGTGGATGGAGTCTTGTTCTTTAAAAATGAAAAAGCGAAGAAGAAAGCAGCTGTTGAGAATTGAATGAAAATAGAAGGAACAATCACCAATCATTACTCCGCATATCGTACCACTTTCTTCACTTTTCTGCATCCATCTTTTTCAATGACAAGAAGGTAAACTCCATGCGGCATGCCGCTGAAGTCAAACACTTCACTGGTGTTTTCCATAATGCCGTCAATCCATTTTTTACCGGATGCATCAAAAAGCCTCACGTGTGAGCTGTTGATTCCGTTGGTGGTAATGCGCATGAAGCCGGAAACGGGATTAGGCATCAGCTTGATGCCAAAGTCACACGCATCTTCCAGTACGGTTATTTTGATTTCAGATGTAAGTGACGCAAGCTTGCCACCGCTGTGATACACCTTCGCCTGCAGTTTGTATTCTCCCGTGGCGGCAAACGTATAGCTGACGGGCGCATCTGTACTCGTTGTCCGGGCAAATTCACTCCCATCAAGGTAGTATCTGATTTCAGTAATTTCCTGAAGATTGGTTTCAAGTTTCACGTCAGCCGCAGAATTTACTTTCACCACGGAATAGTTATCAGGGCTGGTGAACTTCAGTTTCATAAACGGAAAACCGGACTCTTCACTGTCGTCTAACTGTAACAGGTAGGCAACTAAATCGTCCAGTTCCTGCTGCGATAAAGATGAGAGGCTGGCGTGATGAGTGGTGCCGTCATCGCTGGCAAGCGCGTCATACAAGGTTTTGGCGGAGCCATCATGCAGATAGGGCGGGCTGAGCCACAATCCCTTCAGCGGAGGACAGTCAAAGCCGAGCAGCTGCTTTTCAAGGCGTTTTCCGCTGGTGGCTTTAATGGAGCCTACATCATGGAACAAGCCTGCTTCGCTGTCGGAAAAATCA